>JAISOJ010000031.1 GCA_031275735.1 Dysgonamonadaceae bacterium | reverse complement strand
GATATTGACGAAACCAGTCCCCCCGAAATCAGGGAAGGATTTGGAGGCATTACTTTGGCTTATAATGTAAAGAGCGAAAGCGAAGTCCATGAAATTATCGAACAGGCTCGTGAAGCAGGCGCAACTATAGTCAAAGAACCGCAGAAAGTCTTTTGGGGCGGTTATCACGCTTATTTTGCCGACCCCGACGGATATTACTGGGAAGTGGCGTATAATCCTTACTGGTCGTTTGACGGGAATGATATGATTAACCTGTAAATTCAAAATATGCTGTCATGAAACATAGAATGGTTTATTTAAACGCATTTAGCGTAATCGGAGCAAAGAAGTTCGCCTCGAAGGTCGATGGCGCTAACTTCACCAACATTCCGCAGATGTGGGCGGATTTTCCCGTTGACGATTTGAACAGACTAAGGGAACTGTCCGATCTGGAGCCGTCAGGCCATTGTGGGATTGACCTTCAATCCACTGTCCGTCAATCCCCGCAGGGTTTGATGTCGTTGACCGAGTTTACTCCAAGCTGAACGGGAAACTCAAAATGGTCAGTTCGCTATTGGCAGGGTTAAATTACCTGCGAGGATTGCGCAGGGTTTTGTCAAATAATACAAACACGATGATAGGTGATGTAGTCTAATCTCTTACTAATATTGTGGATTGTCTTCATTTACATTTATTAGCTCCAGATAATCCATATTGACGTCGTTTGCATTTTCTTTGTTGTGGGACATGTTGTTGTCAAAACCTTTCGCTTCAGGATTGAAACGGATCGCAATTGTATGATTTCCTTCTTGTAGATAATCGAGAAATAGATAATTGGAATCCATCCATTTATTCCAATTGCCTGATGCTTCAAAGATTAATGTGCCGGCATCTTTTTCGTCCACAAAAACCGATCGGATGGCGCAATAAGTATTGTCGGGTCCATGCCCGTTAGCGCCGGTTATTTTCAATGCGTAGAGTCCGTCTTTTTCTGTTGGGATTTGGATATCGAATGTCAAATTGGCGGGTTTTGAAGCTAAGTCAACGACAAATCCTTTCCCCGAATAACCGGAATGTATGGCGCTGAAACTTCCTTTGTAATGGGCGTCTTCAGCTTCGTAACGGTATGTATCCGGAGCGACAATAACCGGATTGGAAAGATCCGAATGAAACCCGTTCCGATCGATGGAATAAAGATTGTAAACGCCAAAACGATTGTTTTCGATTGTAAAAGGGGAGTTTACTTTCCGGCTTTCTTTACCGTTTTGCAAGCAATAAGAATAACCGGCTTGCTGTTTCCACGTTAATTGATTGTTTTTCAATGAGAGCACAGGTTCGAGCGGCGACCAGCATTTTCCCTGTCCGGCTTCCACCAGAGTAAATAGATCTTTTTCCTCCGATCTTTTCATTTCAATTTCGATTCGGCGCTTACCATGTAAATCCGATGGAAGAATGAACGGCAAAGATTGGCTTTTTCCATCCAGTAAGATACGTGAAATTACATTCCCGTTTCCTTTGACGGTGATGTCTAAATTCATTGCTCGGAATTTGAAATTGATTAATTTGAAAGGGCCGAAAAATTGTTCCGGTACGGCAGGATGAAAAAGAATACCCTTTGTTGTCAATTCCATTCCGAAGATAATTCGGTAAAACATTCCCAGATAAGAAGCTACTGACCAAAGCTGCCGGTCGGAATTAAGCGCTGTATTCCGGTCGTATCCGGTATCGTAAGTCATGTTTTCTTTATTTGTAAGGAACAACGCTCCTTGACGGACGATCGACTTCATGATGTGTTCGGTAGCAGCAATATTTCCGGCTTTATGTGTGCCGAGCATCAGATAACTTTCCCACACAGGCCATATTCCTTTGTTGTGATAAGCGTAATCATCCGGAATGGTAGGGTATAGCGTTGGCGCTCCGTAGGGGAGGAGAGGAAAATTGGAAGCAATGCTTTTCGCTTGTTCGTTATCGGCTACACCCAGTACAATACAAAGTCCATTAGACATACATCCGGCTCGGGAAGAGGGAAAATAACCTTCCATACGCGGATTTAGATAGGCGCAATAGTACCCTTTTTCTGCCACCCAACAATTTTTGTTGAGGGCTGTTTTTACTTTTTTTGCTTGTTCGTTCCACAAAGCGGTTTCCGTCTGAGATTTCCCTAGAATGTCACCTGCTTGTGCCAGAAAATCGTAAAGGAAAACATGTAAGGCATTGGTGCCGCTCGAATACGATTCACCGATTGTAGCATTGGTGTACCAATTCGGGTAAGTGTGTGTACGCCAATCCATTGAAGCGGTTTCTCCCTTGAAAAGATGAATATAGTCGTCGAAAGCTACATGTAAGTCTTTTTCGGCTGTATAACTCAAGCCGGTATAACAATCTTCCAACCATGTTTTATCGCCGGAGGCGAGGTAATATTCCCAAGCCGCAATCGCCCAACTTACGCGATCGGTTGAAATAGGCCACGAACCACCGCTTCCGGTATCTTGAAGCGCTTCCTTGGGATTATTTAAAGTTTGTTTTTCCAGTGTTTTTTTGGAAATACCAGGTAATAAATAATTGTATGCCAAATGAATAGAGTAAACGGCATCCCGCGTCCATGTATCAGGCCACAAAGCGCCTGCCTGAAAAGTAGAATCCTGTGGACGAATATCCAATTGCATTTCTTCCAGAGCCATATTATAAAGAGCAACCAGTAAGGGGTGATTTTCCGCTTTCAATTGTGGGAAAGCAGAAATATCTAATTTTCTTTTCCATACATGCCCGGGTCCGTGATAATCGGATCTGATTTCGTTATCCGAAATATAACGGGCTTCACGCACACCCAAAAAAGAGGCTTCTTCGACACTGTTGGCGGTGATAATAAACGGCAACTCCGATCCTTTGCTCCGTATGAAAGACCAATGTACAGAGAAATCAATGTTAACATCCGTTTCTATCATTTCGACTTTCGGATTGACGGAAAGGTATTTCCCTAAAGACGTCCGGTTGGATAAATTATACCATCCGCAATTTGATTTGTGTTTCCAATCGTATCCTCCGAATTGCCATTGGGAAGCGAGAGTGGCCGAATCTGCCGGAATGATTTCCAAGGTATTCTTTTTGACATTGTAACACAAGAAATTACCTGTCTTTTTATTTTTCATGCGAGTGTATTCCCCGGCCGATTCCATGATCCAATTATAAGCATCGTTGTTGGGATTTGTTCCGGTTTGGCAAATGCCGTTGTCGTCGAACAAATAAGTGTTGTCGGAACGATTTTGCAGTTGCCATTCCGACCAAACGGTTTCATGGGTTGAGCGACCTTTGCAGCCGGTTAAACAAACGACTGCAAAGGCGTAAAAAAAGATTTTTTTTGAAATCATTTTTTAAGGATTTATTTTACAATTATTTTTTGAATTTTATTTCCATTGATAATCAACAAATAAAGTCCTTTATTCAACGAAGGGAGAGCGATTGGGTTATCTTTGGCGGCAATTACCGAACGATAAACGGAACGACCGGAAATGTCGATCAGATTTACTTTGTAAGTGTTATTAATCTTATCGTTTGATGCAATGTAGAGCACATTTGTTTCATTCACATTCAATACGGTCGGATAAATTTTCCAATAGCCGGAGGATTCGACGTTTTGAATAGCTGTTGGGATTGAGCTTTTTTTAATTGCGCAAACCGACGCCGCATTAATACCGGTCGGAACGGTATAAATTGCGTCGTAAGAGCCTCTTCCGCTTTTACTGTATCCCTGATTTTCCGTTTTGGAGGTATTGTACAGATTAAAACCGATTTCTTCATCATCGGCGTTATACAAGCCCATATCGTTATGTCCATCGCCATCATAATCGGCAATTACAGGAATATCGCCTGCTAATCCGAAAGCTAAGTTATCGATATCAATATTTGCTCCGTCGGGAAATCCGGATTCGGGAGTGAAAGTCGATTTCCATTGACCGGCATTAAATATGATAAGGTCATCTTTTCCATCGGCATTTAAATCGCCGGCAATAATGACGTCCGTATCGGCAATTCCAAATTGGAAGTTGGCGTCTGCCGCCGCCCCCCAGAAATGGATAAGCCACCACAATCCCCATTCATTGTCTCTGCGTATTGAAACTTGCATATGCCCGTTTCCCATAAAATCGCCGGCTAATACTTTATCGCTGCTTAGTCCGTATTGCGGGGCGTCGGCAGGTTCAAAATTATTTTGGCCATCGTTGACAAAAAAATACCAGGTAGCCAAGTTACCTTCTGCCTGACTAACTTCACAAATATCGAAAATTCCATCTTCATTGTAATCGCCAACGAATGTGGATGTAATATTGGAAGCTGCGGGAAGGCCGGAAATGAATATCGCATCAATAACGCCATCGCCATTTAAATCAAACTTCCATCCATCGGATTGAGACCAAAATGCAATCCCGTCTTGCGCCATAGCACAAAGAACAGATATGCAAAAAACAACTGTTAAAGATAATTTTTTTTTCATGACAAATAAATTTAGGCTTTCCGGAGAAAGCGAGTTAATAGAAGAATTATTTAATATGAATTTTTTCTGCAAAAATTCCTTGATCGGTAATAATTTTGAGAACATATATTCCTTGAGGGAATGCAATTGTATCAATCTCATCCGATTTTGAAAGCAATTGCAAATTACCTGTAGAATTATATAATTTAAGACTTTTTATTTGAATTGAAGAATCCGACCCGGCCACAGATATTTTTTTATCAAGAGGATCAATCGCTATATGCACAACCGGTTGTTGATTTTTAATGTTCGGAATGGCGTTGTATGCATCTGTCATAAATTCAAAAGAATCGAAGAGTACATTACCATCTTCAACAGGGCCGAAAAAAACGCCTGTCACAATTGCATGTTGCCAGAAAATCGTCAGCGACGGATGGTTCTTCACATCGTCGAGCAAATTGCGTTCATATACCGTCCATTCGTCGGGTGGATTATCGGAGTTCAATACAACAGATTGTAATCCGGCTTGTTCTTTTCCGATACGGTAATAAAGATCCCGGCTTTCCCAAACAGGCGAAGAGGAAGATGGATTCAATAATCGAACGCCGAACCATGCCGAAGAAGCGTTGCCGCCTTTAACGGCGATCCGGAATTTCTTGTATCGGTCGATGGGAATACGAATCGCACTTTCCGAATTAGAATTAAAAAACAATTTACCCGGTTTTACGGAAATAGACTGTTCTCCGGTGTAAGCTTCGCCGGAAATTTCCCACGAAGAAAGTCTGTTGTCGAAATAATTTTTAAGAACTAAAGGAGTTTCTTCATCTATAATTGTGATTTTTTCGTTGCTTGCTGTTGCCAGACTTTCACCTCTTGTATCATATTCAAATTTATAGTCTTCAAAAGTGGTGGAATAAGGTTCCGGTTCCGGAGGTAGTTCAGGACAACGATTAGTGGACAATACGATTGAAGCGAACCATGATAATTGGTCGACATCGACTCTATACGAATTATTTGTTAATGTCGTACATTGTATTTCTTGTTTACTCTCCGGCGTGAGCAAATAGGCTTTATGAAGTGCTAATCCTTGCGGTAGGGCGAAATCAATACTTACTGTTGCTGCCGGCGGTTGATTGTTGATTTCAATCCATTTTAGGTCGGGAGAGTCGCCATAATTTATCATATTGATAATCAAAGCGTCTGTTTGGCGAGTACGTTTATTTTTCCGTTCCTTCATTTTGACAACCAAACCGGCGGAAGGACTTGTAACAATTGGGTTTATTTTACTGTCTCGAATCAAATAATGTTCGTTGGAATAGTAATAATAAGCTCCGTAAGCTTCACAAAACCGGTTCCATTTGGATATTTCGGTTAATACTTCTGTCGGATATTTTGTTGCGTGAAACGGAAGCGGATCTGTGAATCCGGCGATGCCGTCCACAACTTGAGCGGCAGGGAAACCGCCCGCCATCAAACAAGTGGCCGATTGATAACGGATATTGGCGACGGGCCAACTTGTATTTAAATTCATAGACAGGGGTGGATAAAAATTTGCAAAAAGCGGTTTATCCGGATAATTGGATTTCGCTTTATAAATTTCGTTATACAAATGGGTATATGAATCTCCGGTGCCGTTTGATTCGGGCCAGAGTTCTAAGAATTGGTGATCGACGACTGCCGCCGTATTATTAAAAGGAATATTACCCTCTGCGTTTGGCAATTGAAGTGTTGTGGTAGTAACATCGGAACGGATGTTTTTAACAGAAGTATCCAATCTATCGGTTAATGCAGCTATTTCGTACCGGAAATCACCTGGGGCGGATAATAGAGGATTGCTGTATTGTCCCGGAAAACCATACCAATCCCAACGCCATCCATCCCAATTATACTCTTGCTGTGCAAGAATAGCTTGATCTACAAAATAATCGTTGAAATTTTTGAACGTTTTGCCATTCAAGATATACTCGCTGTTTACGTTTTCGTTGGCGGCCATCAGGTAAAGATAACCGTTGCCGTATTCCAACCAATCGGATGAATTATAATTTCTCATTACCCAATCAGGATGGTTGTAAGCGAACGCAGGAGAAGCAGCATATATTCCTGTATAACAGATATTTCTTCCTCCTGCGGCCTGGAATTTGGCAATTTTCTCTTTCATTTTTGTTTTACTTGTCCACAAACGGTCGTCGCCGATGTACGTGTTCCATGAGTTTCCTTGTGGAGCTATTTCGTCGTGGGCGCGTATCCATGAATGATATTCCAACGTATTGATTCCCATATCTTTCCATGTTTTTACCCATTTATCTACATCCAATGAATGGTCAAAAATGCAAGTCCATCCGTGGCGTAATTGTACTTTGTAACCTAATTCTTCTTTTGTAGCCAAAGGAAGATTTTCCGGACGGGATTGATCGAAGTCTGCTATTATAAACGACATGATATTGTTTACCGGACAATTAATCGTTAAATCAATATTTCCATATCCGCCTAAATCGGCAAAACCTTCCATTTTCGGTTTCGACGGGTTGAAATAATTCACATAAATCCGGTTGTCGTCCGGGCGGTATAGACTCATATCGTCGTAACCGTCGCCATTAAAATCACCGATCAATGGCATATCGACTGCTGTTCCGAACCGGCAACCATTAACAGCGTACGGTCCGTAGAATATTGGGTAGCCTGCGTAATTAGATAGTGAAATGTACCATTTCCCTTCCGATGGCCGATATACGCATAGATCATCAATTCCGTCGGCATTAAAGTCGCCGGCTAAAGGAATATCGTTTTTCAATCCGAAGGTTTGTCCTGCAATATCGGCAAAGCGGTCGCAAGGAGCGTAATCGATATACCACGACAAGTTATTGTTGCTTGGAGATGTGCGAACAACTGCAATATCGGTTTTTCCATCGCCGTTGAAATCGCCCGTTAAACAGCGGTCGGTCGATTCCACGCCGAACAGAAAACTAATCGGATGTTCTAAATCGAAATTTCCGGCGTCATCGCCTAAATACCAATTCCATAACAAATTTGCATTCACTAAACATATATCCAAATAACCATCGTTGTTGTAATCGCCTATAAATGTGGCTATACTTCCTGAAAGACTATTTGGAAAGCTGTGATCTGTGTTTCCATCATTGGCAAAATCAATTTTCCATTCATCGGTCGTCTTGTAAGCTATATCATCATGAGCAAGTGCTGATGATACAAAGAAAAGTGATAAGATGTAAAAATACGTTTTTTTCATTATTTATATTTACCTGAAATAATTTAAAATTTATCCCAAACTGCCTTAAACAAGTCGGGTCGGGTAACGAATAAAAATTGGTTATTATCTTCTTCAAATTGCGTATAAATGGCTTTCCCTTTTTCGATTGAAAATTCGGGATAAGTGCGAGCTTCTGTTATTTGTAATTTCGAGGGAAGATAATTTTCGTTTCGCAGCCATTCAATCGTTTGACTTTTTCCTATTATGGGAAACCATGCGACGCCTTTGTGCGCTCGTACTTCGTCGTATTCGAATCCGTAATTCCGGTCGCACCACGCACCGAAAGTTAACGGCCGATTGGGATTGGCGCTAATAGTAGCATGTGTCCATCCGGGAGGAACAATTACCACGTCACCGGGTTTAGCGTATACGGCCTGACATCTTCCGGGATTATCACCACCCAATTCTTGCATATAAATAATAGCTTCTCCTTGCCAGATTTCATATACTTCGGGTGTCGACCAATTATTCGCCCATGTCGATCGTACATGAATATGTCCCTGACTTCTGATCGGTTCTTTCCCTAAAGTCCCGCTGGCATAAGTCACTACGCCATAGAGTAGCCTCATAGCTTGCAATTTTTCCCGGTGTTGTTTTTTGCCTACGTCCATAGCAATTGAATAAACAATTTCAGGGCCTTTGCAATCTTTATCCAATAAACTTTGGCGGATAGCATCCAACGTACGTAATTCGGGTTTGGGGCCAAAACATTCGTCACCGTAACTAAATTCCATCGGATTTTCGGACGGATAAACGTCAAATCCCGGATAAAAAGCCATTTTTCCCATTTGTAACTGTAATTTTTTCATTAAGTAACATTTTCTAATTTTGTGTTTTTCGTTTCCTTAATACAAAAAAGATAGAAAAGGAACGAAGCAACGCAAATAACCATAAATAAAAGGAATGTTTTCGAAATTCCTAATCCTGCCAGAATACTTGGGAAAAACAAAGCGACCAAAAAGACGGCTATCCACAGAAACATCGTTGAAACCGACATACCTACGCCTCGGTATTTGTTCGGAAATATTTCGGAGATAAGCGTCCATGTTACCGGCCCTAGCGAAATGGCATAGGCGGCGATATAAATTAAAATACAAATCAATATTCCGTAACTCTGCCCCATATATTCAATTGAAAAAGACAATATACCCAGCGACAGAGCCATCAATCCGGAACCGGCAAGAAGTAAAGGCTTTCGTCCGATTTTGTCGATTAGAAACATGGAAATGATTGTGAATAATAAATTGATGCTTCCAATAAGAATTGTCTGAAACAAAGCCGAATTCGTGCTGAATCCGATGGTGTCGAAAATAACGGGCGCATAGTACATGATGGTGTTGATTCCCGTAATTTGCTGAAATATGGCGAGTATAATTCCGATGCACAAGGTATATTTCGATGTGGAAAAAAGCAAGGCTTTGAGCGATGATTTTTCTTCTACCCTGTTTAAAGACTGTTGTATTTCGCCAAATTCCTGTTCTACATCGTAGACATTCAGTATTTTTTTCAACACGCTCTTACCTTCGTGCAAGTGTCCGGCGCCGATTAACCAACGCGGAGTTTCCGGTACAAAAAATAGCAGAATAAAAAACACACATGCAGGAATCCCCATAACAAGCAGCATCCATCGCCAATTATTTTCGCCGGTATTTACGAATAAATAATTGGAAAAGAATGCCGCCAAAATACCAATGACGATTGTCAGCTGATTGATGCTTACCATTTTACCTCTTTCGCCGGCAGGAGAAATTTCGGCGATATACATCGGTGAAGCTACCGACGCTACACCAACGGCTAATCCTCCCAGAAAGCGGAAACTTTGAAACATGTAAATGTTTATCGAAAAAGCTGTTCCCAATGATGAAACGAAAAAACCGGCGGCGGCAAAAAAAAGCAGCTTTTTACGCCCGTATTTATCCGCCAAACCACTGGAAAAAATAGCTCCTACAATGCATCCCACCGTAAGAATTGAAACCACCCAACCACTCATTAACTCGTTTAATCCGAAGTGAGTTTGCAAAATGGGCAATATCCCTGAAATGACAGCTGTATCAAAACCGAACAATAGTCCTCCGCAAGCAACCGTTAGTGAAATTAGAAGAATGTATTTTGTCTGTTTCATACGATTATTTTTTCGTGTAATAAATAGTTCATTCCATATAAAGCGGCGGTATCGCCAAATTCGGCCGCTTTCAGATCAACTTTTCCCCATGGTGTCCAGGCATACCGGTTGATTAGGTTTTCCATTCGAGGCAAAATGACGTCAGCGCTCTTCATCACTCCACCGCCAACGATGACTCTTTCCGGATCGTAAGCATGAATGAGGTTCACCGTACAAGCCGACCAAGCTTCTATACAAGTCCGGACAATTGAAACGGCTTCCGGTTTACCTGCACGCATGGCATTGAAAAGTTGTTCAAAATCAATCGTATCATCCGGCCAACCGTTTTCTTTGGCCAGTATAGGAAGCGCCCACAAAGAACCTTTAGTTTCGGCACAACCCTTATTCCCACAATTACATTGTTCGCCCTGAAAATCGATACAAAAATGACCGCCCAAGCATCCTGCCTGAAAATGCTTTCCATGCAACAATTTTCCTTCGATGAGCGTTGCTCCGCCAATGCCGGTACCTAAAGTAATCATTACCAAGTTGTCGATTCCTTTTCCGGCGCCGACCTTCCATTCGCCCATTAATGCCGCTCGCGAGTCGTTTTCTGTGATCAGGATTGTATTCCATGTATTGGCCGACCATTGATTTAAGTCGAATGTAACGGAATCGGAATATTTTTTGTTGATAGAAATAACCCGGTTCGTTTTGGTATCGACAATGCCCGGAATACTTAATCCGATGCCGTCAATAGTCCCGATGTGAAACGACCGGCAAAAATTCGTTATTTCCGCATCTATTTTATGGATGGTATGGACAAACGCTTCTTGTGAACAAGCAGAAATAATTTTCGTTTCCATCAAGCGTAATCCATCGAAAAAGCCTATTTTTAGACGAGTTCCACCCATGTCGATAATGATGTTTTTCTTGTTTACCATGCTTCAATCAAAGTGGGTTTACCATTTAAATCTACCAAACGGACGGAAAACCCGTTTTGCTCAATACTTGCATAATCGTGTCCGGCGTCGGAAAGCCAACAAGCGCCGAAAATCAAAGATTCGTTTCCGATATTTGCCACCCGATGCGCTACGTTTCCGGCAATGTAATGCAACGAATTGGGTTTTAGGTATTCTGCCCACGATTGACCGTTTGTATCCATGCAAACCAGCACGCCCTTTCCGGCAATGCCCCAATAAAATTCGGCGGTATCGGATTCGGAATGGAAATGTCCGCGCGTCATAAAATATTCGCCGGCTACTTTCCCTGGATAAATACGGCTTACTCCCCAAAACAATCCGCCTTTTTTCCCTTCTTCTACGGGGAAGTAACATTCGACTTCATACACCACTTGCTCCTGATCCATCGACGCTCGAACAGCTTCGTTTTTGAACACGTTTTCTAATCCGCTTAAAAGCTTCTTCGAAACAGTAATAACCGGCGATGTTAATTGGCCGGTTTGATTATCAAAAAAAATTTCCGGCTCTTTAATACTCCTTTCACTCATAACTCATAACTCATAACTTATAACTCTCCTAATATCCTTCATTGTTTGGCAACAGATTCGGATTAGCGTCAATATCATCAATAGGTACAGGCAACAAAAGATGCTTGGGCAAAGTAAAATTAGTTTTTCCTATGCTGTGGAAAAATGTTTTAGCGTATTCGCCTTTATCGTAACGAATGAGATCGAACCAACGATGTCCGCCTTCAAAAGCCAATTCTATACGGCGTTCGTGACGAATGATTTCTCGAATTTGAGTTTGGTTTCCGCTTGCATTAGGTAATCCGGCACGAAATCTCACCCGGTTGAGCGGACCGCCGTCGTTTATACCTGTTGCAGGAGCGCAAGCGTCTGTGGTTCTTCCCAATTCATTTAAAGCTTCGGCATACATCAGTAATACGTCGGCATAACGTAATACAGGGAAATTCAAAGGACTATCCATTGCTTTGGTTGTTCCGTAATTGGCGCACATGAATTTTTTCACGTTGTAACCGGTGGTTGAAACAGCCGGATCATAGCTCCATCCCTGATAAACATCGCCTGCCGAAAAAACAGATACCGCTTTACGTTTATCGTTCGGCTCGAAACTTTCGGCAAATTCGGGGTAGACATGAAACCATCCGAAGTTACCCCAAGAACCGCCAATGTTGACCGGCGCCAACGGAGCTAAAAATTCATTGTGCCAGCCGCCTTGGTTCAGAATATCGAACGGATCGTAAGGAGAACCTTTTTCATATTGTACTTCAAATAAACTTTCGGGGCCGTTTTCCCTTTTATCATCGAAATTATAAGCATAATTGGTATTTAAGGAATATACGTTGGAAGCCATTATTTGTTCAATCGTTGAAATTACTTTATCGTATTGTTCCAAAGTTAGATAGACTTTTGAAAGTAGTCCTAACGCAGCCCCAGACGTTGCCCGACCGATATTTTCGCTTTCAAACATTTCTGGAAGTTCTCCGGAAGCATCTTCCAAGTCTTTGATAATTTGTTGGTAAACGATGTCTTTATTTGTTCTCGGAACTTTCAGATTGTCACTCGCCATTTGTTGCCTTGTGAATAGAGGCACATCGCCGAATAAACGTACCAGGTTGAAATAAAACAATGCTCTTAAAAAATGTGCTTCGCCTTTGTATTGTGTTACTTTATCGGCTCCAACGATGTTTTGAGATATGTCGATATTATTGAGAATCCAGTTAGCTCTGTTAATTCCTCTCCATGGACCTCGCCATAATTCTTTTGCTCCGTTATTGTCGGACGTAGTCGTGAAATTGGAAAGTTGAACGGTTTCCAAGCCGTTTCCTCCGGCTTCATTTCCTACGCGTCCTTCGCCTGCGACAATATCGAGTGTCCACATGCGCAAATTATACATGTAAGAACTTTGTAGAGGTTGATAAACGGAGTTGATAGCGCTTTCAATTTCAGCAGGGGTGCCGGATCTGAAAAAATCTTCAGTAATAATTTGATCCGTTGGCAATTGATTCAAATAATCGTTACATTGTCCAAACAGGAATGTGGTCAATGTCAAGATGCTGTACTTTATAATTGTTTTCATTTTTTTATTGAATTTAGAGGTTAAAAAACAATATTGACGCCGAATAAAACAGTCCGCGACGTCGGATAAATGACATTATCCAATCCGTTTATTCCCACTTCGGGATCAATACCGGAATAATTGGTTAATGTAAGTAAATTGTCTATATTACTATATATTTTTACATCTTCCACCCCGATCATTTTTATCCATTCGGAGGGCAGATGGTATCCTGCCGTAATGTTTTTGAAACGAATGAACGAACCGTCTTCTACCCAGCGGGTAGATGCTCTGTTGTTAACATTAGGATCGGCGTATACGGCTCTCGGCATAGTATAGCTCGAACCTTCTCCGTTCCATCGTCCAAGCGTGGAAGTAAGTTGGTTGTAAGTAGAAGACATTCCTTCATGATCGATTCTAACGGCATTCCATACATCGTTTCCATAAACGGCTTGAATAAAAAAGCTTAATTCAACGTTTTTATAGGAAAGCGTATTGTTCAATCCGGTAATGAAATCGGGTTGGGGATTTCCGATGATGGTACGGTCTTTATCCGTAATGACATCTCCTTCGGTCAATTTCTTGAAAGCCATATCTCCCGGAGAGGTATTGACATAAGAATTATGGCTTTCGGGGCTTGCCGCTCTATTTTCCATAGCCGGACCTGTGAATACATCATCCATATTTTGATAAATATGGTCAACTACATAACCATAAAACGAATGGATGGGAACACCTTCCCTGATCAGGCTGATACCACTTAATATTTCTTGTCCTACCAGATATTTCACTTTATTCCGATTGAAAGAAATGTTGAATCCGGTTTCCCATTTAAAATCTTTTGTGTTGAAATTAAGAGTGTTTAATGTAAATTCCATCCCTTTGTTCTCTACTTTCCCAATGTTGATAGCAGGCCAATCGCCAGACGAGAGCGAATAACCGCTGGTTTGCGGAACGGGTACCTTGGTCAACATATCGTTTGTATTTTTGAGGTAAAAATCGGCGGATAGCGAAATTCGGTTTTTCAGAAAAGAAATATCGAAACCAATGTTGTATTGCTCTACACTTTCCCATTTAACGTTTGTATTGGCTAACTTATTCGGGTAAATGATTCCGGCCGGAATAGAAGCAAAACCACGAGAACTCCCGAAATTATATTGACCTTCTACTTCCAATTTATCGGCAAAAATATAATCGCTGATGTTTTGATTTCCGGTTTGTCCGTAACCGGCTCTCAGTTTTAGGAAGCTAATATAATCGATGCCACTCATAAACGATTCGCTGGAAGCAACCCATGCTCCCGAAAATGAAGGAAACCATGCATATCGGTTATTTGGCCCAAATCGCGACGAACCATCCACTCTGAGGCTGGCAGTAAGGAAATAACGGTCGGCATAGTGATAGTTTATTCTTCCTAAATACGACATGATTGCCCATTCCGCTTGATTTCCGCCGACTTTTTCCGCTTCGAGCGCATTGTCGAGTTCGGTGGTTTGATCGCTTGACCGGTCGGAACCTTGCGCACTTAATGTATGTCTGCGATAGTTTTGAAAACTAGAACCGGCGAATGCCGTCACATGATGATTTTTGAACGATTGATTGAAAGTTAATGTATTGTCCCAAAGCACTAATACTTCATAAGCCGAAGAACCCGATTGTATTGTTTTATCTTGTTGATAAGCTCCCCATTTGAATTTTGGGTAGAATGTGTCGGTCATATTGTAACCGGCTTCGACTCCGGCAGTTGTTTTGAATTGCAAATAACTGGTGATAGCATACTCTCCTGTGAGGTTTGCCAATCCGCGAAAAGTTTCCGTCGTGTTTTTTTGGGTGGTGATAATCCCAACGGGATTGATGGCGTTTCCATTTAATTCGGCATTTCCGGTCGGTCCGGTAAGATTCCCTTCTTCATCGTAAACCGGCACAGATGGCAATAAACGCATAGCATTGGCAATCAGTGTATAAGCATCATGCATTCTGTTTTTTTCACCACTCAATACCGTATTGGATGTAATCGTGAATTTGGGACTGAAAACCGATTTGAGATTCGATTGTAGATTTACTTTATTATATCCCGTGTTTTTGATGATTCCATCTTGTTGGTAATATCCAAGCGAAACGGAATAGACCGTTTTATCGCCTCCTGAGATCAATGCGCTAATCTTTTGCATGGGCGCTACATCGAATAAGGTACCTAGCCAATCCGTTCCTTCTCCAAGACTTTGCGGGTCGGCAAAATCGGGATTTAACGAAACGCCGGCAGCGCTTCTCATATCATTATGTAAGGCGGCGTATTGAGCAGCGTTTAACGTTTTATAGACTTTATTAATCTGTTGCAATCCGTAACTATAATTAATGCTTATTTTAGATTCTCCCTTGATTCCGCTTTTGGTTGTAACCATGATTACTCCGTTGGCGCCTCTTGCGCCGTAAATAGCAGTTGCCGAGGCATCTTTCAATACGTCGATACTTTGAATATTATCCGGATTTAGATACCAGATGCCGCTGTTAAGAGGGATGCCGTCGACTACGAAAAGAGGGTCGGAATTGTTGATCGTACCGATACCCCTCACACGAATGGTAACGTCGCCGCCCGGCTTGCCTGAGTTTTGAATAATTTGGACACCCGGAAGTTTTCCCGCTAATCCTATTAATGCATTGGAGGAAGTAGTTCTCGCGATGCTTTCACCTTGAACGGAAGAAATAGCACCGGTTAGATCCCTCCTTTTCATTATGCCATATCCGACTACAACGATTTCGTCCAGCGCCTGATCGTTGTTCGAAAGCATCACGTTAATTGTCTTCTCTTGCTTCACGGTTATTTCCCGTGTTTCCATTCCTAAATAAGAAAAGACAAGCACATCTCCCTCCTTAGCAGAGATGGAATATTCGCCATTTAAATCGGTTGTAGTTCCTGCTTTGCTGTTTTCTACAATGACGGAAACTCCGATCAATGGCTCCAATGTTTCTTTCTCCACTACCCGGCCCGAAATATTTTGAGCTTTGAGTTTAAGAGAGATACCGGCTAAAAAGATGCACAAAAATAGAATTTTTTTCATGGTGACTTTTATTTAATTAGTAATCGTATATGTGTTATTTTACAAACGCTTTTACCATCATGGCTTTTTCGCTTCCTTCGTTTCGAATGATGTATGATCCGGCTGCTGCGGGAATAATAAATGTCTCGGCATAATTGAAGCGTTGCTTCCTGCCTGCCGCCGTTTCTACTATCACCGACGAGCCTTCCACTAGCATCCAAACGTGACATTTATTATTTGTTTCCAAACGAATTTCTTTATCGAAAGAATAACGATGTATATCGTAGAATTGACTGGGGTGCGTGGGAAGATGTTCCCATTTGCAACCGGCTTCCTGCCGGATGATATGAGGTTTGCAAATGTGTTCGTCAATTACTTTTTTCCCTTTCCGTTCAAAGTAAACATTTTTCATTCCATGTTCGATATTGATTGGTCGCGGGCGGCCATCCAAATCCAAACGTACCCAATCGTACATTTTAAATGTAAAGATATAAGGAGCGCTACTGATTTCCAGGACCAGGTTGTCTTTTCCCGAAGCATGGATAGTCCCGTTTGGAATCAAAAATAAATCGTGTTTTTTCGCAGGATGTTTTTGTACGTATTTTTCAATGTCGATTGCCGTTGCGTTTTTTTCGCTATTAATGAGTTCCCGATGAAACGCTTCGGGATCGGTTTTCTCTTGAAATCCCAGATAAACAGTCGAATTTCCTTGACAATCAAGAATATAATAAGTTTCGTCTTGTGTGAAAGGCATCCCAAATTCTTGGCGAATGTATTCCGGGCGTGGATGGCATTGTATCGACAAGTTTCCACCGTCGAAAGTATCCAAAAAATCGAAACGGATAGGAAAATCGTAATGAAATCGTTCGGCACAATCGCCCAGAACTTCCCTGTAATTGTTGTACATCAGGAAATCGAAAGATACTTCCAAACGATATTTATCGCTTTCGAACATGATGCCGTTTTCTAGGGCCATTAATTCAAACGACCACGCCAGATTAGACGCTTCTTTGTTTACGCCGTCAATATGATTGCGTATCCATACGCCGCCCCATGTACCCGGCTCGAACCATGGCCGGACTCGAATGAAGTTTCTGCTCATTGCCGCTAATCCTTCTCGTAAATCATTGCCTCGCATCAATAAATAATTATTATCGGCTCGTTGTTCATCAACAATCCATTCAATTCGGGGTAACAGTCCGGCTTTGTGCTCATTTAGTACAGGCCAATCCACAAAAAACATCCGTTTATAGGCAATACGGCTATCAACCGGCTCATTATCACCTAAATTACGTACACAGCCCGCTCTCATCCGGAACTGTAATTCATTTTTAGGTAAATCTACATAAATTAAGGGTGCATCCCACTCGATTAAAGCGGAACCGCATCCTATCAGTATATTTATATCAGCATTGAAGTCCGGTTGCATTTGCTTTAATTTATCGGAGTCGAACCAGTCGATTAGTTTTTGATCCGTTATTTTTCCAAAGATAGAATCCGGATCTCCCATAAAAGGGCATATCATTTCGTCGATAACTTCCGGTGGGTGCAGAACCGTTTCCATGCGATGCCATTTGACTTTTTTCCCTAGACAAGCCAATTCGGTTTCAATTTCTTTTTCCAACCGGTCCCAGAAAACGCCTTCATATCCATCGATTACTACTGCTTGTTGCCATGCAATCCATTCAACTAAAGCTTGGACGCCAATCTTTATCTTGCCGGGTCCGATAGGGAAAGCCGGATAAATATCATAATGTCCGGGAAGAGATGCTTCTGCTTTGACCGGAGCTAAGAATTGAGTTGTTTTTCGCCAATGTTTATATAGTTCCACTATATCTTTGTTTTTTCGATTTGTCCGTTATTATATGTACATATGTATGAACATATATTTGTTGGTGCAAAGTAAAATAATATTTTCGACAATACAAAATAAAACCAGCTAAATTTTTCATAATTTTAATAAATTGCAATTTAAATGTACCTTTGCCGGAAGAAAAGAGTTATACGATAGCAATGAATTTTATATAGAATTGTATGAAAATAGCGTTGGATCACAGTAGCCATATTCCTTTGTATATACAAATAGAAGATCATATTCGGAATATGATTCAAGAACCGGAATACAAGAAAGAGAAAAAGAAATTACCGAACGAAATAGATTTTTCCCGGCAGTTGGGCGTTTCGCGCAACACCATGCGCCAAGCTATTAATAAATTGGTATATGAAGGTTTGTTGGTTCGAAAAAAAGGGATTGGTACGGTGGTGGCTGATGCGGCGATTACGTCAAAAGCCGGTAACTGGATGAGCTTTTCCCAAGAAATGAAAACTTTGGGAATAGAAATAAAAAACTATGAATTATACGTCGGTTGGGTAAAACCACCCAAAGATATATGCCGGTTTTTTGAAATCGAAGAAGAAGCTAAAATATTGAAATTAGAGCGATTGCGTGGAAATCCGGAACATCCGTTTGTTTATTTTATCTCGTATTTCAATCCACGGATCGGTCTTAATGGCAATGAAGATTTTTCACGCCCTTTGTATGAGATTTTAGAGAAAGATTATCATATTATCGTCAAACTGTCGAAAGAGGAAATCAGCGCTCTACTTGCCGATAGCTCGTTAGCTGAAAAATTAGAAATCAAAGCCGGCGATCCCATCTTGAAACGCAAACGTTTCGTTTTTGATCCGGGAGGGCGGCCTGTTGAATGGAACGTAGGATATTATCGCGCCGATAGTTTTGTATATACAATTGAATCGGAGAGGGAAATTTGATGCTTGCGTGCTATTATGATAGTTCCAAACGAGGCCGCAGAGTTATTAGCGGCAGCTTAAAAGAATTCATTACTCAAAATTCCCCCCGCTTATGTCCCAAAACCTGTCGAAGAATGCCCGCAGTTTGTCGAGTACTGTTTCGCGCTTTTGGGTGCGGTTGGCGCTGCGGTCGAAGCGGGAAATCGGTGGCAGGATTTTAGCGATCGCTGTGCCTGTTGTTGGCACATTGCTGTCGCGAAAAGCGTTTTGAATAAATTTATAGGTTTCCTCTTTATTCAGATTTTCGTCTGCGATAATGCGGTTTAATTCCTCTATCTTCTTTGCATCAACAAAAGTATGCCAATCGTCATCAACATTTGTTGCAGGGGTGAGCGATTCGATAAACTGCTCGATGAGTTCTTTTTTATTACGCAGTTCTACGCTCGAATCTATCGCCTTGCCGATTGAAACTACAATTTCTTTGTCTTGCAAATGACTTTCGTGATATTTGCGAATAAGTTCTAAAATGTAGTCGATATTGATTTCTACCTGCTTAATCAACTCCATTTCAAACACAATATCATCGTTCACATTTTCGCTGTCGCCCTTGTTTTTGTTACGGAACTCATTGTAAAGGTTGATATAAATACTGTGATAATCCTGCACATCGCGTTCCGACAGGATTTCATTGCCGGCAAATTCGTCAAACGAAGAAAGTATATTTTTGACTTTCAAAATACCGCCGTAAAGTTTGATAAACTCTTTTTGCGCCTGTTCGCCAATAATCAACACCCTGTCATTCCGTTGAAAAACGGAATCCCCTGTTTCAGGAGATTGCGGGTCAAGTCCGCAATGACAGTTGAGCGGGTATTTTTGCAAAAGTTCGGCAATCAATTCTTCGTATCCTTTTATTTTTTTGCCGTCTTCGGATTCATAACCGTTGTAATAATCGGAATACGATTTAAGCAGCACAATGCCGCCTGCTTCCTTGTCGCCGAAAAGAGCAATGCTTTCGTTGGTAGCTTTTTCGAGATTGCGGAAACAAACGATATTTCCGAACGTTTTTATGGAGTTCAAAATGCGGTTGGTTCTCGAATATGCCTGTAACAAACCGTGCAGGCGTAAATTTTTATCCACCCAAAGCGTGTTTAAGGTGGTGGCATCTTTGTAGTAGTTTTGGAACTTGTTGGCAGAGGTATCGAAATTGGTTTTGAACATTGCGTTGTAATCCGCAATGGCATTTTCAAGAAAATCCCTGCTGCTTTGGTCTAAACCGCTTGTATCATCGGGGTTATCATCGGGCAATCCGCCTTCGGGAACCTCTTCGTTGGCTGCGTAAAAAAATATGGTTGCTATTTTCAATCGTTGCGCTTCGGGTAAATCTTTTTGTTGATTCTGAAACTCGTTGTAATACAGTTTGCAAACATCAATGGAAGTAGTTGCGAAAATGGAATTGAAATCTGCTAAACGCCTTTCTTTGAGTTGGTAAAACGAATTGCGTTTGGTTTTTTGGTCGAAATGCTGACGAATGTAAGCCACAATATTTTCAATTCGTTGCGGGCTTGCCAATGCTTTTTCG
>JAISOJ010000085.1 GCA_031275735.1 Dysgonamonadaceae bacterium | reverse complement strand
CGGATTTGATAATATAATTCTTCGTTTTTGTCTTCAACACGTTCATTAGGTGTTTGCTTTTTTAGCGCATCAAATTGCCTGCGATTGGATTCGTATATTTTCTCTATTTCATCAAGTTCGTTGCGCAATTCCAGATAGTTGTTTTTCACACCAACATAAAAGGCTATCAATTTAGAATTTATGTCGTTGATAATAGCGCGTTTTGGCTCTAAGTGAAAATACAAAGCCCCACCCCCGAAAAACGGTTCGACATACCGACCTTTATATCGAGGGATATGCTTTTCGATATTGGGGATTTCGTTGGATTTCCCGCCTCTGTATTTAATTAATGGCTTCATATTTCTTTTTCATATTTTGTTATTAATCAGCGGCCCACCTATATTCAAAGCACTCTTGCCCAAGTAGTAATCCTTCTTTCAGTTTTTTACTGACTTCCTGTCCGCCGGGTAGCATTGGCAACATATTGAAATAGTTCCTAATAGCAAAATTTATTCCTGCCAAACATGTTTTTGCCTTTATCCAGTTTTGAGGGCTAAAAACCCTATTTAATGGCTGTGGTTCATTTGCTGCTGCTTCCAATGCTAAATTTAAACTCAATCCACTTATTTTTATAAGTTCTTCTATTAATCCAAATTCTTTAGCGTTTTTAATGCAACTGCTTGGAGAAGGCACTCTGTCTGCCATATTGTTTGAGATTGCGAAACACATTGAAATTGCATAAAGTTGGTGGTAGGGGGCGTATGCTTTCATAACAAGTAGTGTTTCGTTAAATCCTAATGGATTTTCATTTATCCAAACTTTTTTTATTTCTTGCATCCAAAAGTTTAATGCTTGCACATTTTCAGGATTATAATCCCTTTTTTTATCAAATAATATTTCAAAATACTTATCAAAAATTTTTGTTTCGCCGTAAGAAATATTGGGACGTTGAGAATGCCATGCTATCAAGTATTTACCTAAATCAGAAAGGTCAATGACTTGATTTTTATCTTTATTTGCAGGCGCTTGTTCCCCTCGTTTGGTTAAAAAACAGCCATTAGGATACTTCAGCTCAAAAGTCCGCTTTAAGTTCAAAACTCTTTTATCGTTACTTCTTAAATCTCTTGGTTTGACGGCGCTTTGAGAATTGGTATTGATGCTGATTCTATCTGCTCTTTCGTGTTGTGGAATTTCATAGAAACGAAACATTACGAAAGTATCTTCTTGTTTTTTAATGGCTTCGCTACAACTCAAAATAGTATTTAACGATTGGCAGCCATTAACAACGCTTAATCCATGCATTGTTAATTGCTTGTCTGAAATTTCCATTTTATTACAAATCGCAGTTATTCCATTATGGAAAAAGAAAAAATCTTTGTGTTTATCACTCAAAATGGTTTGTCGTATTCCTTTATTTACTGCGTTACTTGTTCCCAAACTTTGTCTAACATTTTTCTGAAACAATGAACCATCTTTAATTCCGGGAAATTTAATACAATCTTTTAATGGAACTGCAGCCAAAACAACTTGCGTTCCTGCAATAGTTTCAATTAAAAATTTACTATCAGATAAATCAAGCGTATAGTTGATTGATGGATTGTCTTTTTCAAGAGCAAGTTCATAACGTCTTTCCAATTCATTTTCATCTATCAAAGAAATCGTTGCATTCCAATCTTTATTCTCTGAAAGTTTTGCCAGTTCTATTTGGAATGTTTCGAGGTCTTTTTGGGCTGCATCTGTTAATTTTGAAGTTGTAACTAATTCAAAACAAATTTCGTAATCGTCATCTAACGCTTGTGCTATTTCGGATAACTTTCTCTTTAATTTATCATTGCCAACAATTTGCAGTTTTTCCAAATCTTGAAGTTGCACCCAAGAAGAGAAAGTTTCACGCAAAGGCTCGGCATCTACTGTATTGCCGGAATAAAATTTTCCTTGAATGATATAGATTGTGGATTTAT
Organism: Dysgonamonadaceae bacterium; assembly: GCA_031275735.1. Classification (GTDB taxonomy): domain Bacteria; phylum Bacteroidota; class Bacteroidia; order Bacteroidales; family Azobacteroidaceae; genus Azobacteroides. Next base: position 7,367 of record JAISOJ010000085.1, on the reverse strand, counting down.
CATTGTCTATTACAATAGCATCAATTTGCTTATCGTCAGCGCCATCGGTAATATCATCTTTGGTTTCGTTCATATCACGTAAATGGATGTTACGAAGATACCAAGCCACAAAACGTTGTCCATCATTTGGATAATTTTGTTGGAAATAATCCTGTTTTATTTGTTCTTTAATCGTTTCGTAAATCATACTATCTGATTCTATTATATTTCACTTTTTCCTCTGCCACTCTCAATGCTTCAACACCTAATTCTTCATCGGCTATTTCGTAAATAATTTTATCGGAAAGCCATGCAATTATTAATTCGTCTTCATTTACATTGAAATATCCGGCAAGTTTGACAATCTGTTCGCGTGTTGCTTTCCGTTGCCCGCGTTCAAGCCTGCTCATAATGGCAGGGTCAATATCAAGGAAAGCAGCAACCGTTCGCAATGGCAATTGCTTGTTTTCCCTTAGTTCTCTTAATGTCTCGCCTAAACTTTTCATCCTGATAAAAATTTTTTGACTGTTTTTGGCAAAGATACAAACTTATTGGATACCACTATATAAATGAAAGAAAAAGTTATCAACAGTTGGGTATTCTATATCTTAATCCCCTTGTTTCTATTTACTTCCAGCTTTTTACCAATACTAAACTTTTTCTGAACTTCTTGATACTTTTGTTTAAACCATTCCAAAATATCCACTCCATTGAGATTCAGCCGCAGTTTGTTTGGATTGTCCGGCATTTTCTCGATTTTTAGTTTAACATCTTCCATCGTAAATTTCTGATTATGTTTCGGCGAAAAGAAAGAAAAAGATTTGGCGGCTAATGTTTTACCTGTAAGTAATGCCTTGATTGATTCAATCGCAAGCCCAATCTTCTGGCAAAGTCCGGCAATGCGGAGTTGTTCTTTCATCATCGGAAACAGTTCGTGAATCAAGTTCAGTTCTTCCTGCGCTTTGTACGGCTCATAATCTTGTTGTGCCCTTTGGAGTTTGGTTTCTACGGTTGTCAATTCCTTTGTCTTATCCTTTACATGCCTGTCCATATCAAGAAACTTCTCCCTTGCCTCATCCTTGCGGTCGTACAAATCCCGAACCTTTTCATAGATGTCCTGTTGCTCATGCTTTTGTTCCTGAATGTCTTCTTTCAGATGCTCGTTTTCAACAAACAGTTCCCTGTAATACTGTTGTGTAGTGATATTCCTTGCCTCTGAACCCCACGATGGTTTCCTCCGGCGACCGCTCCGCACTGTTGTGTAGTGATATTCCTTGCCTCTGAACCCCTGACACCCCGTTGCAATCCATATTTTTGCATCCGCTCTGCATAGCTGTCCTGATAGCCTTCGAGTTTATCTCTTGCCATCACATCATCGGCGCACAGGCGGACTGCGTTGGGATTCTTTTTCCGGTACTTTTTCTTACCTTCTTCCGGCTTTGTCGCTTTCGCTTTTCTTCTTTCACCGGTAACAATTGGAACTACGGTAGCATGGATATGGGGCGTCTTCTCATCCAGATGCAGGACTGCCGACACAAGATTATCTTTACCGAACGTTTCCCTTACCCAATCCAGACTGTCCCGGCACCATTCGTCCAGTTTGCCGGAAGCCTCTATGCGTTTCATATCCTCCGAGCTACCGGTCAGCATAAACCGCAAAGCCCTGATTTGCTTTGTATTAATCTTGCGGGCAATACCTGCATGTTCTATCCTGTATTGAATCGCTTCAGTCCGGTTGTTTACGTCATCGGGAAAGTGAATCAGTTCCTTATTCAGGTGCGTACGGGTTTTATCCGCGTTTTTCGGGTCGATTGTCCGTTCAATGTGTGCGGACGTTGCAGCGTCATTGCCTGACGCTTTTTTAATATTGAGTACTGCGTATCCCATTTTTCGATTAATTTTACTGTAAAAATTTGCTTGGAAATTTTTATCCGGCTTCCGTTTCAGGAAGCCTTCAGGGGGAGTCCAGAGGGGGAACGCCTTTGGCTTATTGGGGCATTTTTAGCGTAGGCACGAAGCGTTAAGAAAATGCCCTAATAAGCTACGGCTATTTTTAAATTGCCCCCTGCGGTACATCCGCTCAAAGCCTGAAACCCTTGCGAACCTGCTTTTCGGGAAGCAGTTTTTTGTTACTCAGGTAATCATTCAGGTCTTTGTGTTTTGCATAAAATCCCGATTGGTCGGTAACATTCCGATAACAGGATTTCAATTCCTGAACCGCCCGCTTTCCGGCTTCGTCATTATCCAAAAAGGTAGCGATACTTCCGTAAGTGGTCAGGATATTTTTAACCTTAACCAGATTACTCAGCGAATTGAGGACTATCACATCGGCTTTGGACTGTTGCCAATTCCTCATCGTCAGGAACGAAAGGTAATCCATAAATCCCTCGAACAGTTGGCAGGTGTTTGAACCTGCTTTTACGGTTGTGATGTCTTTGGAAGTGCAACCTTTGAAATACTTGTTTCGCAATTCATAGCCTCCAGTATCGTTTTTGAACCCAACGGCGAAATACGGTTTGCCGTTCACGCTGTAATGGACTTCCTGACAATGCAGTTTAGCAATCTCAATATTAATACTGCGTTCACGCAAGTAGCCGAGTAAACCCGGATTAGTGAGCACACAGATATTACAAATCGTGATGGTTTGTTTGTTCCGATTTTCCGGCTGAAAATCTCTTTCCCTTTGAAAAGAAAAAGAAGCACTACCGGCAATACGCTGTTCCAGTAATTGCATCGCTTTGCCATTGGAACAATTTTCCATGCGCATAACAAGGTCGATGAGTGTTCCTCCTTCGGATGTGCCGTAGTCAATCCACAGGTTTTTGTTATAATCCACTTTCATACTTGAGTTATGGTCTTCCCTAAATGGAGAATGATACATGCCGTAATAGCCGTTTTCTTTTGCCGGATGAATACCTGAACCGGCGAGGTAATCCCGTATCGGGAACTGATTAATTATTTTTGATTCCATGTTGTTTTAATTTGATGATTAAAAATTCCTTCTTCTTTCATGGGGATAGTCTTATCCCACAAAAAAGTACTTTACTTTAAGTTGGGTATATATATTACAGGGTAAAGTAAAGCGGTTCCGGATTATCCCGCCGGGCGCTTTACCTTATTCTATTATCTATGCACCCAAAGTAAGGCAAAGTGATTTCAATAGTGATAGTCCGGTTTGAAACAGTACTTCCTGTTAGTGTCTTTCACTATCATTCGCTTGTTTTCCAGAAAAGTTTTCAGTTTCCCCACCTTACTGTCGCCATACACGCATCCTATTGAGGCATAACCGCGTTTGAGGGCTTTCATCAGGTCGCCATATCCGTAAGACCCGGATTCGGAAAATGTCGCTTCCAGTGCCTGCCGGTGCTGTTCGTCTTTCAATTCGGAATAATCAAAGGTTTTGGAATCTCCTTTCCCCTTTTCAAAAACATAACCACCAACCAATTCGGGCAAGGCGTCTTCATTGATGCGGAAGGCAAAAGGCTCAAAATCCATTGCCCGGATGTGGACTGCCTGAACGGAGCTTATATTGCTGTTCATTTTATCCTTTGCCACTTCCAAAACAGTTTCGGCTTTGTTGTTCAGTTCCGTACCGATATGCCCGCGGGCATTTTCATCCGCCTTGTTTTGATGCAGGATGGTATGAATATGGATTTGCCGTTCATCTGTCCATTGCATCAGTTTAGAAACAATCTTAGTCGCTTCGCTTGGACTATTGATGTCGTAAACCATATCCCGGATGCCGTCGATAATAACCAAACCCAACCCTTCCGTATTGTAAATTGCCGTTTCAACAATCGCAATACGGATTTCCGGCGTGTATTTACGTAACGCAAGAAATTGCAGATTTCCCGGATGCTTGTCTAAAGGTAATCCTGCCATGCGGACAATGCGCTTCATCACTTTTTGGCAATGATATGGACTTTGTTCGGTGTCCACATAGAGGATTTTCCGCTTGTTTCCGGGAAGTTCAGCGGCGTATTGCAATACCGTTCCATTCATCAATGCTGCGGCGACAATCGCCGAAACATTGAACGTCTTTTTACTCTTTGCCTTCCCGATGGAGGCGCTGAAATTACCCAGCGTTCCGATAGCTGAACCGTGAACTTTGAGAATTTCAGGGGCAATCGTGTATTCATCGGTAAGCGTCAGGCAGGATGCCTGCCAGAGAATAACAATTTCCTGATTTTTGTTTTGCTCTGCCATAACTTATTTTTTAGACATTAGATAGGCTTCTGCTTCCCGCATGACTTATTGATTGGTTTTGACAGGATTTTGACGCAGCCAATTTTCCAATTCCGATTTTTCGAAATACAGCATTTTCCCTTGCGGTTTATAATGCGGTATTTGTCCCGAAGATGTGAGTTTGTACAAATAGCTCTTTGATAAATTCAAAAATTCGCTTGCTTCGTCAAAACTCAAAATGCTTTTGATAAGAAACAATGAACTTTCCAATTTTGAAATTCTGTTTTCTAAATCTTGTTCCATTTTAATACAATTTTTAAAATAATTAAAATGGGTAGCGCTACCCGTTATTTTTGTTAACGGGGCAAAGTTATAGCGAAGAATAAGGGAGAACAATTGAGAATGTTTGAGGTATCAACCTGTTCTCAATGTTTTTTCAGTTCTTTGATGTATTTGTCAATGATAGTCGAATCTTTAGGGGGGAAATCCCAACATTCGTTGGTTGCAGTGGATAAATCGGTTTGTTTTAGAGCTTTGCCTTTTAGGGAAGACAAAAATAGTTGATTGATTTCACAGACAGATTGCCAATTGTGAGTAATCAAACTTCTATCGTCCAAAGAAACAAAGAAATAGGCAAGTCGCCGGTTATTCTTAACTCGTAAAGGCTTGGATAATTTGCATTCAAAAATTTGGTTTACAGTTTCGGAAGAAACGGATTCGGTAAATATGCGGGCTTCATTGATGCAGCAGGTAAGAATTTCAATCTGTTGTTTATCAAAATTGCTTTCAAACGTTTTCTTGATAACAAGTTTTTCCTCTGTCTGACTCAAGTTTTTCACATTCACAAGACTTGGCGTTTGATAAAACTCCAAATCGTTTTTCAACAGATGAATGTATTTTGAATAAACTACGAATTGCACTATTTGAGAAAAATAAGGAAGATTCTCATCGTAAAAATGATTTTGGGCTTTATACTGATTTAAATCGAATGAAGACAGGTTGAAATTTTGGTACTTTTTCTTTTCACCGGGAACAAGACATTCAATAAATGTGCTGTCCCAAAGGAAATCAGGATTATCCGTATATTCAAATAAAAAATCAATAGCCTTATTCTTGCGGAGTAGAACAAGCATATCCGTTACTCGAAACAACTCCTGATGCAGAAAAGATTTTCTCTGTTCTGTATCAAGATACTGCAATTTCAAGGATAAACTTTCCTGCAATGCAGCCAGATCGTATTGGATACATTCATTTACCTTGCCTTGAATTTCCTTAATAACGGATTCCATCATGCCTTTTGAAACTAAAATTCCGACTGCAAATGTACGGATTTTATCCGATTTTTTCCTTTTCTATCCAGTCGGGCAGTATGCACATAGTATGTACATAAAAAACAAAAGAGGCTTACTTTTTATCGTAAGCCTCTGATTATAAAGTAGCGAGACGGGGCTATGATCCCCGGACCTCATGATTATGAATCATGCGCTCTAACCGACTGAGCTATCTCGCCATGACTTTCGGGGGGCAAAAGTAACAAAAAAACAGGAAGGCAAAAAGATTACGGCGTTATTTTTGTTTTTTTCTTTCTTCCGTTTGACTCGCTTGAGAATATAATATTACCTTTGTGATCTTAATAACTTGTATTTTTTTATTGACCTTATGAACATTAATAGAAGAACTTTTCTCAAATCTTCCGCCGCTCTGACGGCGGCAATGGCGACGCCCTTATCGTCCGCGGCGCCTTCTTCCTCCCGCACAACGCCGCCCAGCGATACGATTAACGTCGGCTTGATTGGCTGCCGGGGCATGGGCTGGGGAGACTTGTCGAATTTCCTTTCGCATAAGGAGGTACGTTGCCTGGCGTTGTGCGACATTGATAGCGAAATGCTGTCCGGTCGGGCTGACGAAATCGACAAAAAGTATGGTAAACGGCCGGATACGTATGCCGATTACCGGAAATTGCTTGACTGCAAGGATATCGACATTGTCGTCATCGGGACGCCCGACCACTGGCATTGCCTGCAATTCGTTGATGCCTGCAAGGCCGGCAAGGACGTTTATGTCGAGAAACCGCTGGCTAACAGCATTGCCGAGTGTGACGCCATGGTGGCGGCGGCTAAGCGCTACAACCGCATCGCGGTAGCCGGACAGCAGCAGCGTAGCGGCAAGCTCTGGCACGAGATGATTGAATACCTGCGTGGCGGCAAGCTGGGCAAAATCAGCAAAGTGCATGTATGGGGCAATTTCAAGTATGCCGGCATGGCGCCGTTAGGCCCCGATACGCCCGTGCCCCAGGGTGTTGACTTTGAGACTTGGCTGGGGCCGGCGCCGAAGGTGACGTTCAACCCGCACCGTTTCCACGGCTCCTGGCGCATGTTCTGGGACTACGGCGGAGGGCTGATCACCGACTGGGGCGTCCACTTGCTGGATATGGCCCTCTGGGGGATGGACGTCCAGACCGTGCCCCTCAAAACGCTGGCCGCCGGAGGACGGTTTCTATTGCCCGACGGAGGGCACGAGACGTTCGACACCATGTCCGTCACCTATCAGTTCAAGGATTTCCTGATTGAATGGGAAAACAACGCCGGCGTGGAAACCGGTCCCTACGAACGGCACTACGGCCTCCTGTTCCGCGGCGCCAACGGGACGCTGGTGGCCAACAGGGAAGGCTGGGAGGTGTATCCCGAAGGCGACCGCGTGTTGCCGGTGAATGTTACGCCCAACGGCACCGACCATGCGGCTCATGTCACCCGGTTTCTGGAATGTGTGAAAACCCGTAACCCGGAGACGCCCTGCACCATCGAAAACGCCGCCCTTTGCGCCAAATATGCTCATATCGGGAATATCGGCGTGCGCATCGGCGCCGCCGCGCTGGTTTACGACGACCGGGCGCGGACCTTTGACCTCGCCGAAGCCAATCCCTACATCCGGCCTGCGTATCGCAGCCCGTGGAAATTCCCGGAATGACCTTCGTGTCTTGTCCTGAAATAGCTTTATAAAAAAGCAAATCTCCCGGACCTGCATGTCTCGCAGGCCGGGAGATTCTCTTTTCAGGGCGGTACGGCGCCGTGCGCTGCGCCGTGCGGGGAAATCACCGGTTTTGAACGGTGATTTTCTTCACCCATCCGCCGCTTACTCTCACAATCAGCACGCCCCGGGGGAGATGGCTTACATTAGATGTAGCTTCGCCCGTGCCCTTTTGA
>JAISOJ010000060.1 GCA_031275735.1 Dysgonamonadaceae bacterium | reverse complement strand
GAAAATCAGGACGACAGCGGCCAGCAAACCCGGGTTCTTCCGGTGAATGACGGATGGGAGGTCGTGGTGATCACCGGAATCGGATACGGATTCTGTATCGCCTGGCGAAGGAGGAAGCGCAGGAATAAGGCTCTGCCTTGTTCCAGCGGGAGGCTCCCATAGCTTTGTTTATAATAGAAAACGGTTCATTCTTTCGAATGAACCGTTTTCTATTATAAACAACAGATTACATCATACCGCCCATTCCGCCGCCCATCGGAGGCATAGCAGGAGCAGGATTATCTTCTTTCTTATCGGTTATTACACATTCGGTGGTCAGAAACATACCGGCAATGGAAGCGGCATGTTCCAAAGCGACACGAGCTACTTTGGTCGGATCTATAACGCCGGTAGTATATAAGTTTTCATATACGTCGGTACGAGCGTTGTAACCGAAATCACCTTTTCCCTCTTTTACTTTCTGTGCGACTACAGCGCCTTCTTTCCCCGAATTTTCAACGATTTGACGAAGCGGTTCTTCGATAGCGCGTTTGATGATTTCAACGCCGGTCGTTTCATCTTCGTTTACTCCTTTCAGTTTATCCAAAGCAGTAATAGCGCGGATGTAAGCAACGCCTCCTCCGGGAACCGTTCCTTCTTCGATAGCGGCGCGAGTAGCGCTTAAAGCATCTTCTACGCGGTCTTTCTTTTCTTTCATCTCCACTTCCGAAGCAGCGCCTACGTAAAGAACGGCAACGCCGCCGGCCAATTTAGCCAAACGTTCCTGCAATTTTTCACGATCATAATCGGAAGTTGTATTTTCGATTTGCGTTTTGATTTGACCTACGCGGGAAGCTATCGCTTTTTTGTCGCCCGCTCCATTTACAATTACTGTGTTATCTTTGTTTACTGTTATTTTTTCGGCGCTTCCCAGCATGTCGATTGTAGTAGCATCCAACTTCAATCCTTTTTCTTCCGACACCACTACTCCACCGGTCAAAACGGCGATGTCTTCCAACATTTCTTTGCGACGATCGCCAAATCCCGGAGCTTTTACGGCACATATCTTCAAAGAACCGCGTAAACGGTTAACAACCAAAGTAGCCAAGGCTTCCGATTCGATATCTTCGGCGATAATCAGCAAAGGACGCCCCGTTTGAACGGTTTGTTCCAAAATAGGAAGAATGTCTTTTAATACCGAAATCTTCTTGTCGTAGATAAGAACATACGGATTATCCAATTCAGCTTCCATTTTTTCCGTATTGGTCACGAAATAAGCCGAGATGTAACCCCTGTCGAATTGCATTCCTTCAACAACATCTACATAAGTATCAATACCTTTCGATTCTTCTACCGTGATAACGCCTTCTTTTTTCACTTTCTTCATTGCTTCGGCAATCAAAGCGCCGATGGTTTCGTCGCCATTAGCCGAGATTTTCGCTACATTTTCGATTTTACCGAAATCGTCGCCAATTTCCTGCGATTGTTCTTTCAACGAATTAACCACAGCCACTACCGCTTTGTCGATACCCCGTTTCAAATCCATCGGATTGGCGCCGGCAGCTACATTCTTTAAGCCTACGCTGATAATGGATTGAGCCAAAATGGTGGCGGTTGTCGTACCATCGCCGGCATTATCATTTGTTTTAGAGGCCACCTCTTTTACCAATTGAGCGCCCATATTTTGGAAAGGATCAGCCAATTCCACTTCTTTGGCTACAGTCACACCGTCTTTAGTGATTTGCGGCGCACCGAATTTTTTATCAAGAATTACATTACGACCTTTGGGTCCTAAAGTTACTTTTACCGCATTTGCCAATTCGTCAACTCCTTTTTTCAGTAAGTCGCGAGCATCAATGTTAAATTTAATTTCTTTTGCCATAACTATATCAACTTTTTAAATAATTGCTAAAACATCCGATTGACGCATAATTAGGTACTGTTCACCGTCAAATTCAATTTCCGTTCCGGCGTATTTACCGTAAAGAACCTTGTCGCCGGCTTTCAAGACCATTTCTTCGTCTTTAGTTCCGTTACCTACTGCAATAACTTCACCTTTCAAAGGTTTTTCTTTTGCTGAATCAGGTATAATAATACCTCCAATTGTTTTTTCTTCCGCAGTGGCCGGTTTTACCAGCACTCTGTCTGCTAATGGTTTAATACTCATAATTTAAAAATTTAGTTATTTAATAATTATTATTTTATAGTTTTACGTTCACCTATACTACCAACTTTGTGCCAAACTCAAAGGCTGACAATTTTACAGAGTTCGTCTTTATCAATACTTATCTGTTCGCCGGTAGTCATGTTTTTTACAGACAACCGATTTATCTGAATTTCTGATTTTTCTGCAATTACCACGTAAGTAATCTTATTAGCGTGGGCATATGTCATTTGTTTTTTCATTTTGGCAGGTTCAGGATAAATTTCCGCACTGACGCCTTTTTTTCGCAAATCCGATAAAATAGGCAAGATATAATTTTCTTCGGTTTCACCAAAATTAACAAATAAAACTTTGGTTTTTTGAGTAGCATCTTCGGGATATAAGTTCAATTGATTCAGCACGTCAAATATCCGATCGGCGCCAAAAGAAACGCCGACACCCGAAACGCCAGGCATGCCAAATACGCCTGTCAAATTGTCGTACCTTCCGCCACCCGTAATACTACCGATTGGGACATCTAAGGCTTTCACTTCAAAAATAGCTCCGGTGTAATAATTGAGTCCGCGAGCTAAAGTCAAATCCAGCGCCAATTCGTTTTCCAGAGGAAGAATATCGGTCTTGTTCAGAATGATTTCTACTTCTTCGATCCCTTTTTTACCGGTTTCGGAGGATTGCAAGACCTCTTTTAATAACGCCAATTTTTCCTTGTTAGAGCCGGACAAGCCAATAATAGGTTGCAAACGGGCAATCGCTTCTTCTGATATGCCTTTGGATACTAATTCTTCCTTCACATTTTCCATACCGATTTTATCCAATTTATCGATAGCTATCGTGATATCTATAATTTTATCCGGTTGACCGATCACTTCAGCGATACCGCTCAAAATCTTGCGATTGTTCATCTTAATACTCACCCTAATGCTGAAACGTTTGAAAACTTCGTCGATGATTTGGATAAGTTCCACTTCATTTAGCAAAGCATCAGAACCTACAATATCAACGTCGCACTGAAAAAATTCGCGATAACGCCCTTTTTGTGGACGATCGGCTCGCCAAACCGGTTGAATCTGGTATCGTTTGAAAGGAAATGTAATATCATTGCGGTGCATGACGACAAAACGGGCGAACGGAACAGTTAAATCATAACGCAATCCCTTTTCACAGATTTTGTTAGTCAATTTAATGAGGTCTCTGTTTAATAATTCTGTATCCGTTGTTTCATTTAAAAAATCGCCGGAATTGAGAATCTTGAAAAGCAGTTTATCGCCTTCTTCCCCATACTTTCCCAAAAGAGTGGAAAGATTTTCCATAGACGGCGTTTCGATCTGCCGGAAACCGTAAAGGTGGAATACATTGCGGATTGTATCGAAAATGTAATTGCGTTTTGCCATTTCGGCCGGCAAAAAATCGCGGGTTCCTTTCGGAATAGATGTTTTTTGCATGTTGATCTATTTTTCCTAACTATAAATATAAACTTTTTTGTATGTCATTGCGAACCTAAAGGATACGATCGTCATTGCTTCGGAAGTTTCACTCCCGCGATGATGAATATATTGTATTTTTTATTTACCTGCGCGTAAAAATCCATTTTTATGTGTATCTTTGCATTTACTTTTTTAATAGAATTCGCTATAATGATTATTAAATTTCTTCTTTTTATCGTTTTCTTTTTCATCCTTATTGGAATCTTGTTTGGATTTTCCCTTTTCCGCTTTCTTTTCGGAGGCTTGTTTAGACCTCCCAAACAAAACAAGCAACGCGTCAATCACCAGACTCGCAACCGGCAAAATCCGTCAAAAAAACAAAAAAAACTCATTGACTCCAACGAAGGAGAATACATTGACTACGAAGAGGTAAAAGATTAATTCCGAATAAGATTAATAAATTCTTCCCTGGTCTTCGCCTGATTAAACGCTCCGGTAAAATCGGAAGTTGTGGTAATGGAATTTTGTTTTTCAACGCCTCGCATCTGCATACACATGTGTTGCGCTTCAATCACTACCATAACGCCCAACGGATTAAGAGTTTCCTGAATACATTTTTTTATCTGCGTAGTCATTCGTTCCTGAATTTGCAAGCGGCGAGCGTAAACATCCACTATCCTCGGTATTTTGCTTAATCCGGTCACCGAATTATTGGGGATATAAGCAATATGAGCTTTCCCAAAGAAAGGCAACAAATGGTGTTCGCACAAAGAAAAAAAGTCAATGTTTTTCACAATGACCATTTGCTTGTAATCTTCATGAAAAATAGCCGAACCAAGTATCTTACCGGGATCTTGTTTATAACCTTTCGTTAAAAACATCATGGCTTTTGCCACTCGTTCCGGCGTTTTCAACAGACCGTCTCGATTGGGATCTTCGTCCAATAGTTCCAGTATTTTAGCATAATGAAAAGCAAGTTTTTCTTTCTTCTTCAAATCTTCCGGCGTCCAATCCATTTTTCTTATTTTTCAACACGTATATTAATTTTGTCCATCACAACGTACATTTCTTTTCCAAACTGCGGAAATTCTTTTTGCAAAGTTTCTTTGAAAAGACTTGCTTCTTCCCTTGTTACGAAATCACCGACCAATGTTTTCCAATTAGGCGCATCGTAAGTAACATACGTTTCCATATCAGAAAAAATGGAACGGATAAGATTTTGTTTATCAAAAGCTTCCGCTCGCGAATTTTTAGGGTCGTTTCCCATGAAAACCTGAATTCGAAAGCCATTGACTTTAATGATATCATAATTGCCTGATTCGGCAGTTATTTTTGAATTGGGTTTTCCTAGTAGAGCTGTTATCGAAGGATCAGATTGAATCTTGATTATTCCTTCGCCTACTACAGGCGATTCTAATGCATTAATGATGGTGTTTTGCGCTTTTAGAGTTATGTTTGATAAACAAAAAACCAAGAAAAAAAAGAATAGTTTCCGTTGCATAATTTTTTAATTTTTTATTCATTATTGGGATGGCTGTATCCGAAACAATCGCTTTACCTCACAAATAAGTAAGAGAGAATACTTCGATACGCGCTTGCAATGACAACTATCAGAATGCTTCGATAATCGGCAAAAATGTATCTACGGATAATGAAGCGCCTCCGATCAAGCCTCCATCAACGTCGGGATTCGAAAACAGTTCTTTGGCATTGTTTGCATTACAACTCCCCCCATAAAGGATAGAGGTTTCTTCAGCTATTACGGTTCCATATTTACAGGCAATCGTTTCCCGAATGAAAGCATGCATTTCCTGAGCCTGCGCTGAGCTTGCCGTTTTACCGGTTCCAATCGCCCAAACCGGTTCATATGCCAATACGATTTTTCCAAATTCTTTAACGGGTAGTTCGAACAACGATTCTCTGATTTGTGTTTCAACGACTTTATTTTGTTTTCCTGCTTCTCTTTCCGTCAAAATTTCGCCAATACAAAAAATCGGAATCAGCTTGTTGACAAGAGCCATTTTTACTTTTTCTTTCAGTATGGCATTGGTTTCGCCATAATACGCTCTTCGCTCCGAATGACCTAAAATGACATACTGAGCGCCGGTAGAGGCTACCATCGACGCTGATACTTCACCGGTGTAAGCGCCTGATATTTTATCGGCGTTGTTTTGCGCTCCGATTTTCACAATACTCGTTCCGGCAACGGCGGCAATCGACGCTAAATGAATAAATGGAGGACAAATGATTACCTCACAATTAACAGCTTTGCCACTCAAAGCCATCTGTAAATCTCTCGCCAAAATAATACCTTCTTGCAGGGTCTTGTTCATTTTCCAATTGCCTGCGACAATGTTTTTTCTCATTTTTATGTTATTGTTGAATAAAATTATAACTATAATTTGCTCTATTTTTATTTTCTATTCCTTTTTCAGTCTGTCATACAAGAAAAAAGACAATAAGCAAAGAAGAAAGCCAATACTTAACAATCTTATATTCCTCCCTTTGTGATTGGGTGGAATTTGTCCCCACTGTGTTTTTTCCAACGGTTGTTCTAAAGCTTTTTCTTCCGGAATACGCCGGTTCGGCCATTTATTGATAATAATACCTCCTTTCAACAAAAGTAAGCCCGGATTAGAACGCACAATGGTTTTCAAAGCAATATCATCCATTATGCAAAAAGGATATTCCGCTCCGGTGCCTTCCTTCCATTCCTTGATTTTATTTGAAGTAGATGAAGTCAAAGCGTAAAACTTATAATTGTTTTGAATGCAATAATCATAGATTTCGTTGATCCGGTCTATCCGCGAATCGGCGGCACCTTCCAATTTATGAACAATTAAGAGGAAAGTATAAGAAGAGTCGGCCAAAACATCTTCCGTAATATTATCACCCTCTTCGGTAGTGATGGAAAAGTCGTGAATGGGAGATTCGTAACCTTTCTTTATTAATTGGGTTTTCGTATCAACATACGTCCATGTCGTATCGCCTTTAGGATAATCTTTTAAGGTAAATGCTTGTTCTATACCGTCTTTAGAATAAATAAGCGTCGTTTCGTATTCGTCTACCGGAGCGCCTTCGGGGATAGCCATTAATTCAGTGATATTTGTTCCAATTTTGTAAGGACGAAAGTCTAAAATGGGCAAATACATGTAACAATATACGGATACGCTCAAAATAAAGACATAAATAAAAAGAATAACGGGTAATTTCTTTTTATAGAAGAAAGGCGTTATTTGCTTATATTCAAAGAAAACGACAAGAGAAGCCGCCAGTAGGAAAATGTTTTTATAGAATGTTTGCCAGTTGGTAATAATCAAAGCATCGCCAAAACAACCGCAATCCGTAACCGGATTTTTAATAGCTAAATACAAGGTAAGAGGCGTCATAAAACACATGAACGCCAAAAACAAAATTGCATGAAAACGCCTAAAAACGCCTAAAAGCAGACATGCTCCCATAGCAAATTCGATGGCTAATTGGGCAAAAGCCAAAGGTAAAGCGGTAAAGTTGAATATGTCTAATCCGAAAGCCGATAAATAATCCAGGTTTTTATACATGGTTCCCATCGGGTCTACGGCTTTCACAAAACCTGAAAAAAGAAAAACCAATCCTAAAAAGAAACGGCAAGTTTCGACAATTGTTTTTTTCAATATATATGGAACTTTCATTTTTTTTCGTATTCTAATTTAATCAAAGCAAAAAGAGCGTAATTAATCATATCCATATAATTTGCATCAATTCCTTCGGAAACGAGGGTTTGCCCTTCGTTATTTTCGATTTGCTTGGTACGGTATATTTTCGTGAGAATCAAATCGGTATAGGAGCTGATACGCATATTCCGCCAAGCCTCGTCATAATCGTGGTTTTTAGCATACATCAGTTCTTTGGCGGCATTAACGTGTTTATCGTACAATGTCAAAGCTTCTTCATTCCGGACGTCAGTCTTGTCGGAAAATCCCAATTCCAACTGAATCAGACCAATAACGCCGTAATTAACTATCGCCATAAATTCGGGCTTAATACCCTCGTCTATCCGGCTATTCGCTTTCACTTCCAGCGTCCGGATACGGTTTGCTTTGATATACAATTGGTCGGTAATCGATTGCGGACGCATAATGCGCCAAGAAGCTCCGTAATCTTTGAGTTTTTTTTCAAATAAGTTACGACAAATGCCCATGACATGCTCGAATTGTTGTATTGTATCCATTTACCTTTCAAAAAACAAATAACAAAGGTACAGTTTTTCATTTGAAAATGCCTCATTTTTTAACCATTATTATAGGCTGAAACAAAATCGACGAAACCAAAACTAATAATAAATGAACCGGATATGCAAAGCAAATCATCTTTGAACGGAAACAGTAAATATCCGACAGTACGTTTAATCGAGGGAACAGGAGATGTAAGTATGCTTTCAGTCTTGATTTGAAACGGTCTATAAAGATAAATTCCCAATAAATGGCTACCATACGACCGAAAAACGTATATGAATATCGTTCGATTTCTGCAATTGTCTTTTCCTGATCAATATATTGCCAGATAAGGCTCGATGTGAAATTAAAAGTGTAATAACTGCCGTTGTCCAGATCTACGGCAACCACCTTGTCTTTTAATAATTTCCAACTGATGTTGGCATTATATTGAATAAGTTTGTGTTTCCATTGTTTATACATTTTTTGTGTTAAGTACATTTTAGCCAAACAGCCTCCATTGCACGAATCGGGACGCATTAAGTTACATTTATAGCAATTTTCTATTCTGCCCAAACGGCGATAGGGTTGCAATTTCTTTTCAAACCCGTTTTTTGCTTCGGAATAGTTAGCAAATTTTGAAAAATGCACAGCTTGTTGCGTTGCCAACGGGAGACAATAAATAAGCTCGCCATAAGGAGTAATGTCCAATCTTAAACAGCAACCGGAAGCAAATGTAGAACCGGTATCCAAAGTATACCCAATTGTTCGTCGGTGAAAACACAAGTTGGTACGCCACATTCGTATTCAAGCCGGATACTTTCAGGTATCGGATTCGTTGCGCTTGTAAATATTTTCGGAACGATAATAGCATCTATGTTGGAATATGTTTTTCATATAAAATTATTATCAACTTAAATTATTGACATATTATTTAGTTTTTGCCAAAGTAATGGATTTTTAAAATTCACATCAATCCCCCCAAAGAGTGAAAATGCTATTTATATCAGCCAATAATTAAAAATTGCATGAAAAATTCAAGGTAAGAGCGCCTCGATCATAAGAAGGACAAATAAAAGTATGCAATTGTTGTGTCCTTTTTTTGCTAAACAATTCTTGTAAATGGGGATACAGCCAATAAATTATTTTAGTAGAAATAATTCCTATGCCAGCTCCTGTAATAATGTCACTAAACCAATGCTGGTCTTTCAAAACCCTGGCAATGCCAACCAGAGAGGCCATTGTGTATCCTCCAATGCCGATCCATACCGATTGATCTTTGTATTCTTGATGCAGGAATTCAGCGGCAACAAAAGCAGTCGCCGTATGCCCTGACGGAAACGAATTATCTTTGGAACCATCCGGACGCATCCTTGATATTAAATTTTTAGACGTTTGTACCACGCTGGCTTCCAAAGCATTGCTCAAAAAATAAATAATACTCATATCCAATAAATTGTGTTTACTTTCGACGCCCGCCAATTTCATCCCATACGCTACAACTGCCGGAGAGTATTTAAGATAATCATCTAAATTATTGTTTATTAATAAATTATTACTATATACGTTATTAGCTATATGTTGATCCAATTGTTGGAGCGTCGGATTTTTTATGGAAATAAAACCATAAGTAACCATGGCCGTAGGTATAACTATTGCTGCAATAGTACGGGCTTGGGAAGCCTCGGAAACCATTTCTTTTTTGGAATTTACGACAACAGAAGCAGTGTCGGGAATTTGCGCATAAAGCGAAAAAAACGGAATAAAGAATAAAAAGACGATGAACCGTAAATTTTTATGTATGGAAAAATCATGTTTAAACATAAATTTATAAAAATGAATATATTAAAATTTGAATGCCTTTTATTGGGCTTGCAAGATATAAACTAAAGATTATAAAGCGATTACGTCCATTGCAACTGCGGTTTCTATTACTTCGATCGCCTTTGCCTGCGGGGAAGAGGAATATCTTCGAGTTTACGAATCGTTTTAGTAAAAATATCTTCCTTGTTTTTGGGGCGAATGTAGTTATAATCTACAAAATCTTTCAAATATTTTTTTTCAGGAGTTAAATCAGGAATCGGCAGTACTTCCATTTTCGGCTGCGGATACCATTTGATTTCTACCGGTTTGCGATTCCTGACGGTAATGAACATGAAACTACTTTCCGCATTATTTTGACCAATGAAAGACAAACCATCTTCATCCAGCGGATAATAAATGGATTCCACATTACCGTAAACTTCTATTCTACTTAATTCACCGGCAGTGAAAAAGGCATATAGATTCCGTCCTTTCAATTGATTATAATAAGTAGTATCGGTTTGTTGTTCTATGGAAAAAGCATAATTCAACACATGCATTCTTTCAACAGTAGAATCGTTAAAAAAAACACGGATAGTATCGCCGGTCAACTGATAATTGGTATTCCAAAGAATCGGATTCTTATAAAGGTGCAAGACGGAATCGCGGGTATGAAATTGCATAGAATCGCAAACGCCTTGTAAATCACGACGATAAAAACGCACGCCATAGAAAGCTTTAAGTTCCCGTTCCTGATCGATCGTCTGCATTTGCAATCTATCGGCATGAAGAAACAAAGAATCAATCTGAGAATATTCAATCATTTGGGCAGAATCGGAAGCAAAAGCGAAATCTGTTGTTTCGTCGTAATAACCATAATTACCCATGAGAATTATTTTTTTAACCGTATCATTCAAAACCATATGACTGAATGCTTCTCCCAAACCGGTTTGTCTATTATAAAACAAAGAATCGGCAGTTATAGTCTTCGTTTTATCTTTGCTTATTAACGTTGAACGATCAAAAAGCATAGATTCATCGGTGACGGTATTGTACCAACCCGAACATGATTCAATTGTCCCGCTATCGGACTCGATAACCGTAGGCCCAACAATCGTCGCCACTTTATTGATCGTATTATAGATTAATGTATCGGAAGTCAATACAAAATGGGGATTTGTAAGGACAACATTTTGATTAAAAGCAGCAATTTTAGTGTTGGGAGAGTATTGCCCGTATAGAGATGTTAACTCATTCAAAGAATCGACCAACATTCCACCTTCAAAGAAATAACCGATATTTTTTATCCGGTCAAAATTAAAATTGTCTGTAAACAGCGTCAGGCTGTTATTTTCCATACGGACATTTTCACGCATTTTTGCCAAACTGTTATCTCCTTCATAAATCAAATAATCGCCATAAATAAAAAGGGTGTCGCCCTGTTCAATACGGACGTTACTAAAAGCTTCCAATGTGTTGGTAATAAGGTAAAGATAGGCGCTATCGCAAAACATATAAGTACTATCGTGCCGGAAAACGACATTTCCCCGCATAATATGTATATCCGGATTGTTATCTTTTTCAAAAACAGTTGAATCGGCATGCTCGGAATAAAGGCGTGTCGCCTTTTTTTTACCGGGAATATTCTGCTGCATACCCATAACAACGAAAACAATAAAGAGCAAACAAAATAAAGCCGTTAGAGACGTTTTATTCATTAATCCAGTTTTTCATCTGAAAATCGCAATTTTTCCAATTTTCATTAATCCTGACGTATGTTTCTTTTATCTTGTTACTGACCCATTCATTTATCAACGCTTCTTCTTTTTCGACTTGTACCATCGCTTTAAGCTCCTGAAAATCTTCCGATAAATCAGCTTTATGTCCTTCAATCTTTGATTTCAATTTGACAATAGCCACTACATTTTTCTGCTTAGAATTGATCATCGTAAATACAGGGGAAATATCGCCCACTTTCATGTTATAAATCACCCTTGAGATTTCGGGAGGAAGTTCATCCATTTCAAAACGCGAAGTACCGCTCCTATTAGAGGAAGAAGATTGATTTTGATTGACCATTAAACCTTTATTATTGCGAGTATCTTTGTCATGCGACAAATAGGTGGCTGCTTCTTCGAATGTGAATTTAGCATTAACAATATCGGTACGAACGGAATCTAATTGATGACGTGCCTCTTCCAATTCTTCTTTAGATACTTTGGGTCTAAGCAAAAGATGGCGGACATTGATCCGGTCGCCTCGCTTTTCTATGAGTTGAATAATATGGTAGCCATACTCGGTTTCTACAATCCGAGAAACCTTTTTAGGATCATTCAGCTCAAACGCAACAGTTGCAAATTCAGGCAGCAAAGAGCCTTTACCGAGAAAACCCAATTCTCCTCCCCTTCTAGCCGATTCAATATCTTCCGACCACAACCGAGCCAAAGTAGAAAATTCTCGTTGACCGGAAGTCACTTGTTCGGTATATTCCCGTAAACGCTTTTTTATATCATCAATTTCTGCCAGAGAAACAAGCGGTTCTAATGTAATAATTTCTACTTCGACCGTAGTTGGAATATAAGGAAGGCTATCTTGGGGAATACGGTTAAAGAATGAACGGACTTCGGAAGGAGTTACTTTAATTGATCCGACCAACTTTTTTTGCATCTCGTTCACCAGCGCCTGTTCTCGTACGGTTTGTTTCCAAATTTCCCTGATGGACGAAATCGGTTTAGTTAAATATTCTTCGAGTTTTTCCTTCGACCCTACTTGGTTAATAGCATTATTTATACGAGATTCAACCTCCATTGCTACTTGATTTTCAGATATTTCAATACTATCCAGTTTGGCTTGGTGCAAATATAACTTCTGAATAGCCAATTGTTCAGGTATAATGCAATAAGGGTCGCCTTTGAGGCGTTGATTTCCTATTTGCATTTGCAAACGCCAATTTTCTACGTCCGAACGGAGAATAGCGTCATCGCCTACGATCCAAATAACTTCATCAATAACGTTATCTTGAGCCTGTGTACACAATTGTGCGAATATAATCAGGCTAATTAACGCGGGAAAAAACTTCTTCATAAATATATCATTTTATTTACTTCGTCTACTATTTTAGCGCTTATTCACTATAAAAGATGATTTGACCCTTATCCAATGCTTTACGGTATAAATCTTCTTCTATTTTCTTTAAGAAATCTATTTTTTGTTGATTGATTAATATTTCTTTAATCGTCGATTTTGCATACTCGAAAGGAGCGTTATCGCCGGGTAAAGAATAATCGGTTACATGCAAAAAGTAATAATATTTACTCCCCTTTTGTTCAAAATATTTATTAACCTTAATCACATCGCTTTCATTCTTGTAATTGACCGGCCATTCTTCCGTTAGTTCATTAAAATCAACCCAATTATCTACAAAATAGCCATATTCCACCGCGTTCCTCACGCAATAATTTTCAATGTTAGTTATATTGGCAGGAGTAATTGTCTTATACCAATTTCTCACTTTATCAATTTGAGGAGCATTGAGCGGTATTTTCAAATAAAGTCCTTTTATCAATGACTTATCTATTTTGAATTTATTTTTATTCGACTCATAATAATCCAGTAAAATTTGATTATTAATTTCTTTAGACAATTTTTCACTCACCAATTGCTCTTTGTATTGGTAAATCGTCAAAGATTGCCGGTAATTGTCCACTAACTGTTCAATGCTTTTTTTATCTGCAACTTTTTGAGAAGCAACATCATACATCAGATTGTTATTAATCCACATACGTATATAATGTTCTGCTGCAATCGTACTATCCTCCGGACTTAATCCTTCCGGAACAGTAGCTTCCAACTCTTCTTTCGTCAAGATTTCATCATTGACTTTCACAATAAAAACAGACGACGTTTCCCCTGATTGTTTAGAACATGCAATCGACAAAAATAAAAAAGCGCCCAACAATAAAATCAACCTCATGACAATGGCCAATGTATGAAAAAACTATTCATTGTCTATTGATTATTGTTTTTTACTGTATTTAATACATCCGGATAAATAATCACAGGATATTTTTTGTTCAATGTTTCCAACCATTCTTTTTCCAGATAATCTTGATAATCGGTAATAACCAATCCTCTTGCGTCTGTATAGACTTCGGGGGCGGATAATAATTTACCAATCAGGAAAAAATCGGAAAAATCTTCAGGTAGAGATGCATTTCCCGATTCGAAAATGATTTGGTCTACAAAAGAATTTTCACCCTGTACAAATAATCCTTTTTCAATCTTAATCAAGTCTTTATAATTATCGTGTAAATATTGTGCCGATGCATCCGGATCTAATTGAGCAATTGATTTTTGTATTTTTTTCTTATCTTTAGCATCTTTCAACAATACAACATATCCTTTATAATGTGGTTTATCCCATGCATATTTAGCTTTATTTTTTTCAAAAAATTCGGTTAGGCCCAAAGTATCGGAAGAAGATTTAGCCCAAACTTCGTTATTGCTAACTTCAAATAATAAAATACCATCGTGGTATTCTTGCATTAAATTTTTAAATTCGGGATACTTACTTTCCAATGATTTACTTTCTGCTTGTTGAAGCAAGTAATATTCATAATTTTTCACGAAATCTTGTAATATTTCGGTAGATAGCGTGTAAGAAGAACGACTATTTTTTTTGAAAAACTCAACAAAGTCTTTTACGGCATAGCTTTGTTTATCCACAACATATAAAACATTTTCATTTTTATTGAATTTTTCGATAAAAATGCTATCGGTAGGATAAACAGTTTGGGCTTCTTCCCAAAGAAGCTTATAAACATTTTCATTGAAAGAAAATCCGTTATCCTTTTTTAGTTTTTCGATGTACGGGTTATTCAATTCAAACCAATAACCGGCTTTTTCAAATTTATTTTGCAAATCCGTTTTTTTCTCGTCGTAAGAAAAGAGAGGCCTTTTCCCCATTAATTTAATGATATGATAGCCGAATTTGGTTTTTACAGGTTTGGAAACATCACCGATTTCTTTTAAAGCAAAAGCGGCATCGTTAAATTCGGGCACCATCGTTCCGTGGCTAAACCACGAAAGGTTACCACCTCTTACCGCAGAAGAAGCATCGCTTGAATATTTTTTTGCCAGCTCATCAAAAGTAACTCCTTCTTCCATTTTAGTGTAAATAGTGTCTATTTTATTCAACACATCGGCAACAGTCGCCGTATCGGCCGTATTGGGGAGGGACAGCAATATATGCGCTACATGAACTTCTCCCGGGTCAGGTTTTTGAGCTAATACATTCACTAAATGATATCCGTAATTTGTCCGGATCGGTTGACTGATTTGCCCGACAGGCGTACTGAAAATACCGTATTCCAACGCTACGGGTAATCTCAATCCGGAAACCCAACCGATATAACCGGGACGATCACCTTGTTTATATTGCTCATCATCCGTATTTTCTCTTACAAGATCTTCAAATTTTTCCCCGTTTAAATACCGGTTGCGAATTTGAATAACCTTTTTATAAGTTTCCAAAGTATCAGCAGGAAAAATGTGAGGCGATTGCGTCTTTTTAGTTCCCGGGAAAAGAATTAAAAGATTACTGATTTCCAAAAGGTTTTTTCCCCGCTCGTATCCTTCTTTCAATAAAGCATCGTCAATTTCCGAACTTGTCAGGTACGTTTTTGCCAATTGCGTCCGGTATTCATTCAATTCTTTGTGAAAAGCGGCAGTTGTATCCAAACCTTGCGCTTCTGCTTCAGCTACGCGCAATTTGAAATTTTTAAAAAGAACAACATATTCCTCAAATGATTTTTTATCAATTGCGTTTTCATTGTTATTTTTATTATAAATATACTCAAACTCCGATTTTTTAATGTCTTTGCCGTTAATTTTCATAACAATAGGGTCATCGTTTTGAGCAGTCATTGCAATTGATGAAACAATTAAAAATAAAGAAAACAAACACTTTTTCATAATATCTATATCTATTTTAAACAATTTATTCATTTTAAAAAACATTTTACATAGAGTATATAACGTACACATCGTGTAAATTATTGTGGTTTCATCCTCTGTTATGAGTACTATAATTCGGCGCTTCCTGCGTAATAGTTACATTGTGAGGATGACTTTCTTCCACTCCGGCAGGAGTAATCCGGGTAAACTTAGCTTTATGCAAGGCTTCAATGTTAACTGCTCCGCAATAGCCCATTCCGGCTCTTAACCCACCCACCAATTGATAAATCACCTCATACAAAGAACCTTTGAAAGGAACGCGGGCAACAATTCCTTCAGGAACCAATTTTTTGATATCATCTTCCACATCTTGAAAATAGCGATCTTTTGAACCTTTTTGCATGGCTTCTAAAGAACCCATTCCTCGATAGGACTTGAATTTACGACCATTATAAATAATTGTTTCTCCCGGCGATTCTTCTACTCCCGCCAACAAAGATCCCATCATAACCGACGACCCTCCGGCAGCGAGAGCTTTCACTATATCGCCCGAGTAGCGTAAACCTCCATCGGCAATAATCGGTATACCACTCCCTTTCAACACCTTAGCCACATCGTAAATAGCTGAAAGTTGCGGAACTCCTACGCCGGCAATGACGCGGGTAGTACAAATCGATCCCGGGCCGATACCTACTTTTAAACCATCGGCGCCGGCATCTATTAATAAACGGGCTGCTTCCGCCGTAGCAATATTTCCTACAACAACATCAATATCTGAAAATTGTCTTTTAACTTCTTTCAAAACTTCAACAACTCCTTGAGAATGTCCATGAGCCGTATCAATAACAATTGCATCGACGCCGGCCTCAAGTAAAGCGTCGATACGGTCATAGGTATCGAAAGTGACCCCTACTCCGGCAGCAACACGAAGGCGTCCTTGCTTATCCTTACAAGCAAAAGGCTTATCTTTCGCCTTTGTAATATCTTTATAAGTAATCAGCCCAATTAATTTATTATCATTATCGACAACCGGCAATTTCTCTATTTTATGTTGTTGAAGAATATCGGCTGCGGCTTCCAAATCCGTCGATTGATTGGTGGTAACTAAATTTTCGGATGTCATTACTTCATCTACTAAACGACTTGTGTCCCGAAGAAAACGAAGATCGCGGTTCGTAACAATACCCACCAAACGCTGTTCGTCGTCAACTACCGGTATTCCGCCGATTTTGTACTCCGCCATCAAAGCCAATGCATCGCTCACTGTTCTCCCCCTTTTAATATTGACCGGATTGGAAATCATTCCATTTTCGGCTCTTTTCACCGAGCGTACTTGTTTAGCCTGTTCTTCTACGCTCATGTTTTTATGAATCACGCCAATCCCTCCTTCCCTGGCAATGGCGATAGCTAATTTTGCCTCTGTAACGGTATCCATTGCGGCGGAAACCATAGGAATATTTAACCGGATGTTCCTTGAAAACTTTGTCGAGAGATCGACATTTCGTGGTAATACATTTGAATAAGCAGGGATCAACAATACATCATCGAAAGTTAATCCATCCATAATAACTTTATCTGCAATAAACGACATAAAGAAACGCTTTAATTTTTATTGCGTGCAAATGTAATTATTTTTTCTCATATTTAATTCTATTTTTTCAAAAAACATTTTTTTTATCCTAAAATTAACTCAAAAAATTAGCTTGTCATGGAATATTTTCGTAATTTTAACCCCGAATTTTTACATTAAAGATCAAGTAAATTAATGTATTTTAATCAATTATGTGAATTTCATCAAATGTGTTATGTAAAATGATAATTCCCCTACTTTCAATTCTTAAATTTATATGAAGCTTCTTCATACTGCCGACTGGCATTTGGGACAAATTTTTTATGAATATGACCGCAAGGAGGAACATGCTCTTTTTTTATCAAAATTGAAGAAGAAAATCAACGAACTATCCATTGATGTTCTGCTAATTGCCGGCGATGTTTTTGACAGTCCTAATCCTTCCGCCGCATCGCAAAAGATGTTTTACCGTTTTCTGCGTGAAACAATTGACGTGAATCCGCTACTGCAAATTGTGATTATAGCCGGAAACCACGACTCGGCAGCAAGGCTCGAAGCGCCTAATCCTTTACTGGAAGAAATGAATATCACTGTCAGAGGCGTTGTGAAGAAAATCGCGGAAGGCTCGATCGACTATAATCACCTACTCGTTCCTTTGAAAGAAAAGAATGAAACGGCAGCCTGGTGCATGGCTGTGCCTTACCTGCGACAAGGCGATTATCCGGAAGCAGAAAGCTACACAGAAGGCGTAAGAAAAATGTACGAAACTTTATACGAAAAGATTCCCGATAAAACAAAGCCAATCGTTGCGATGGGGCATTTGCAGGCGACCGGATCGGAAATTTCCGAAAATGACCGGTCGGAACGTACCGTCATTGGCGGTTTGGAATGTGTTTCGCCGGATTCGTTTCCACCAGAAATTGCTTATACGGCTTTGGGACACCTGCACCGTGCGCAACAAGTATCGGGTCGTAAAAATGTCCGTTATGCCGGCGCGCCTTTGCCTATGTCTTTCGCCGAAAAAAATAACAAACAAAGCATTACATTAATCGAAATAGACGGCAAAGACGTCAAAATCGAATGCATAGAGATGGAAGCGCCTGTAAAATTACTAAGTATTCCAAAAGAAGCCAAGCTTTTGCCGGAAGTTTTGGAAGAAATTGCTTTGCTTCCCGAAGGAGAAATCGCTGCAAATTCACCTTATTTGGAAATCAAGGTACTAATTACGGAACCCGAACCTTTGCTGCGTTCACATATTGAGGAAGCGCTGAAAAACAAATCGGTGCGCATAGCGCGAATTACTGCCGTAACGCGAGGAAAATCAATTAAAACAAAAACTACTGCATACGCAGAATTGCAAACCATCCACCCTTTGGACATGGCAATTGATATTTTCCGGCAAAACTATGGCGGCGAAGACATGCCCATTGCAATGAAAAAACTCTTACAAAAAGTAATTCAGGAAGTTGAATAATGAAAATATTAGCTATCAGAGGAAAAAATCTGGCGTCGTTGGAAGAAGCTTTTGAACTGGATTTTACTGTCGAACCTCTGTTGTCGGCGGGAATTTTTACTATAACGGGGCAAACAGGTTCCGGCAAATCCACAATTCTGGATGCTTTGTGCCTCTCTCTTTTCGACGAAACGCCCCGCATGAACCATGCCGGAGAAAACAATATTCCCGTACCCGATGTTCGCGACAAAACGATTAACCAGAAAGATTGCCGGACAATTTTGCGTAGGGGAACTGCCGAAGGATACGCCGAAGTAGATTTTATATCGCTCGGCGGGGAAAAATTCCGTTCGACCTGGTCGGTAAAGCGTGCACGAGGCAAAACCGACGGAACTTTACAGAACACCGAAATACGTCTGCTCAACCTCTCATCCGGAGAAGAAGTTCCCGGACGGAAAACAGAATTGTTATATAAAATAGGCGAACTCATTGGCCTTACTTTCGACCAGTTCACCCGCGCCGTATTATTGGCGCAGGGAGATTTTGCCACCTTCTTGAAAGCTAAGCAATCGGAAAAAGCGGAACTATTGGAAAAACTGACCGGTACAGACATTTATTCCCGCATTTCGGCGAGAATCTATGAAAAAACGCGAAGCGCCGAACAGGATTACCAAGTCCTACAAAAACAAATCCAGGATATTGAACTGTTAACTGACGAACAAATAGAAACCTATCACTCGGAAAAAAACCGGATAGAAAATACAGTCGTCCACATGAAAAAAGCCCTTCATTTATTAACGGCCAAAATCAAATGGATAGAAGAGCAAGAACTACTAAGTAAATCATTGGCAGAAACGGAAAAATCGTTGACGGAAATCCGCAACGCCATTGCCGGCGCAAAATCGCGCTACGACTATATCGACCAACTCGAAAGCGTTCAAGAAATTCGCGATACATTCAATGAATTTCAACATTCGACGAAACAGTTGGAAAACAACCGGAATATTTTGAAACAAAAAACAGTTGAATATGAAAGTATTGCCCAAAATCTTATGGAAGCCGCTCATATACAGTCTATTTTAGAAAAGGAACAGGAAGATCTGGAACAGGAAATTAACGACATTGAACCAATTATCATTCAAGCCAGAATGTTAGATGTTCGGATTGACGGAGCGAAAACAAATGCAGAAGAAGCCGAAAAAGAATATAAAACGGCTCAAACAGCGACAGAACGAATTGAAAAAAACACCCAAATCATCTGCAAGGAAATTGAAACGGCCCGGACGGAAAGAAACCGGCTTATTGGGTGGTTCGAAGAACACCGGGTTTATCAGCAAATAATTTCTCAAAAGGATTTGATTATCAACTTACTTAATGACAGTCAAACCGCGAAAGAACAAAGTATTCGCAATCGAAAGATCAAGGAAGATAACGAAAATTTTTGGAAAACGGAAGTTCGTCGGTTGACCGAACTAAATAGTAAACTGGAACAACTTAACCGGATACTTCCGACAGAAATTGCTACATTACGGGCTAAATTACAAGAAGGTTTACCTTGTCCTGTTTGCGGAAGTTTACATCATCCGGCACAAAACGTAACCGGCGAACAAAACCTGCATGAAGAAGAACTGAATAAAGCAAAGCAACAGGCATTGAATGAAATTTCTCGCTTGACGGAAAACATTGACAAACGGAAAGTCGAAATTACACGCTTGACTGCTTTGATCGAAAATTACGCAGGGCAATCTGCCGTAGCCATGGAAAAGGCCAGCGCCTATTTGGCTGATTTGCCGGTATGGAAAGAGTTTTTTGAAAAAAACGATTTGCAATCCCATCTCAAGCAAATAGCGGAACAATGGACACAAAATATAGAAGCAAAAAACCGTATGGAAGCGACCCTGGACAGCAAAAATTCCTTGCTGCAAAACGAACAAAACAACAGGAAAGAAGCCTTGAACAATTTGGAATCGAAAGAAAAGAAAAAGACAGAATCAGCAATGATTTTAATCCATTTGCAAAAAGAAAGAGCCGGATTACTTGCCGGAAAATCCGTCGATGAACTTTCGGACTATTACGCCGACAAGAAAAAAGAAATAGCAAGCAAACTGAAAATGGCCGTTGAAAATAAAAACACACTTTCCTCTAAGCAAGAATTACTCAAAGGAATAATTATCCAAATCAAGAACGACGCCACTCGTATAGAAATGCGCTTAGCATCGTTACAACAGGAAATTGATCTATGGATAACCGGCCGTTCGGACAGTATGACAGAACAGCGGTTGGCTGAATTGTTGTCCAAAAACAACCAGTGGATAGCCACCGAAAAACAATTCCTCGAAGATTTGAAAAACAGGGAAACTTCAGCTAAAGCAACTTTCGAGGAACGTAACAATAACCTGCTCAAACATTACCAGGCAGAAATAAAACCTTCGGACGAGAAAGAAACAAAAGTATATTTATCAGAAAAACAAGCGGAAAATAATTTTCTAATCGAACAAGGCATCAAACAATTGGCGGAAATCGAAGTTACTCTTATCAATCACAACAAAAACAAAGAACGCATCCATACTTATAAAAAGGAATTAGCCGAAAAAGCGACTTTAGCCGAAAACTGGAAAAAACTCAACGAACTATTCGGTTCGGCTACCGGTTCGAAATTCAAAGAAATAGCACAGGGCTACACCTTAGACGTCCTATTAACTTATGCGAACAAACATTTAAAAGGACTTTCCAATCGTTACGAATTACAACGTATTCCAAATACCTTGGCATTGCAAGTTACCGACTTGGATATGCTTGGCGATATTCGCACCGTCCACTCATTATCGGGCGGAGAATCGTTTTTAATCTCTTTGGCTTTGGCTTTGGGGCTTTCTTCATTATCTTCCAACCGAATGAAAGTCGAATCATTGTTTATCGACGAAGGCTTCGGCTCTCTCGACGCCGACACATTGCGGGTAGCAATGGACGCATTGGAAAGCCTGCAAATGCAAGGGCGCAAAATCGGCGTCATCTCTCACGTAGAAGAAATGACCGAACGCATCGCTACACAAGTCTGCGTAATAAAAACTACAAACGGCAAAAGTTCCGTAAAAATCGTTCCTTAAACAAAAGGACAAAATAGATCGAAACACAACGAATGTTAAACTTAATACTACTAAATGAAAACAGTTGAATATCTTTTTGACAATAATATTAAACACTACATATCAATAAGTTAAATGATCCTATTTTTATTTTAAAAAAAATATTAAGTTTTTTTTATTCAAATGTTAAAAACAATATGGGTTTCTATCTGTTTTAACTGACAAATATCCTAAAAAATAAATGCTTATGAACAAAAAACTTAATGATTTATTAGTTACAAAAATTTTGGACCATGTCTCTCAAAATATAAAACCAGTTGAGTATTTGATTGACATATTGCAAATTAGTAAAGAGTCTGCTTATCGTAGAATGAGAAGTGAAATTCCTTTTTCTTTTGAAGAAATTGCTTTATTATCCCTCAATTTGGGATTTTCGGTGGATGAAATAATAGGGAACATTAAAAAAAACCGCGTTTACTTCGATTCATTATGTAATAGTTCGGTGAATCCGAAAGAAAATTTTATGGCTATGTTTTCGGATTATTACAAATTTATTGAATTGATAAGTAAATCCAAAGAAAAAGAAGTATTGGCCTCATTAAACCAATTGAGTCCTTTTTTATTGATCAAATACAAGTCGCTTTTCAAATTATTTTATTACAAATGGACTCATCAAGCGACCAATATTTCCGTTAATCATTCTTTTTCCGAAACGGTAGTTCCTTCTGAAATTCTAACTATGGTGAATAATTTCAAACCTTTGATAAAAACTTTTTCAAATATTAATTTCATCATCGACAGAGAAGTCTTTTTGTCTTTTGTAAGGGAAATTAAATATTATTATAATCGGAAACTTATTACAGAAAAAGAAGTTCTTGATTTAAAACAAGATTTGATCGATTTGCTTTTGGAAATAGAGCGCCTCATGCAGAAAGGTTGTGATGAACACAGTTGTGAATATAATTTCTATCTGTCGCTATTAGATGTAGAAACGAATACTTCCTGGGCCTCGTTCGATACAAATATTGCTTCTCATTTTTGGCTACATCCTGTAAATTCGGTATTTATTTATAATCAAGGTATTTCCTTTATGCATAAAAAATGGCTCGAATCGTTAAAAAAATACTCTGTATTAATTACCCAATCAAACGAAATACTTCAAACAAAATTTATTGCCAAACAGCGGGAATATATAGAAAATATTACCAATAACCTGCTTTTTTACGAATAAAATACAACTTTTTTGTACCTTTGCCCTTCAAAATAAGCAAGAGCCTAATGAAAAACCGGCAACCATTTGAAAAAAGTGCAATTTGTTTCAATTTATAGAAAAAGTGCAAAAAATCAGGAGAGAAAAATGAAAAAATCATGTATTTAACTCTCTTTATGAAAGTGTATTTCAAAAATATTGACACATTTGACATTCGGATACAAACAGGCTGGTACTTATTTGGAAACAGATGGAGGTGAAGGCGACCGGTAAAGAAGGTTTGAATCCTCCAATTATTACCGGAGCATTGATAGTCCATTCTATGCCTTCGCCGTCCTTTTGTTGGCTTCATTGTTGGAGGAAAATCGCAATCGCAAGTAGGATCTTGGTTCTAGAATACATTTTTCCATAGGATGGTATTCGTTTTAACTAAATTGAATTGAAATATTTTTAACAAGTGTTTAAATGAGAATTACAGTTTCTGTTACAAATGATTTAGTCATTGACCAACGGGTACACAAAGTATGTACATCTCTTATGCAAAATGGCTTTCAAGTTAATTTAGTCGGTCGAAAACTCAAGAATAGCAAATCTTTGGAAAGAAAATACAGTACTTATCGGATCAAATTATTTTTCAATAAAAATTTTCTTTTTTATGCAGAATATAACATCCGTTTATTTTTTTACTTACTGTTTACAAAAACAGACGCATTCCTTTCTAATGATACCGACTCTTTGGTTGCCAATTATTTAGCAAGTATATTTCGTAGAAAACCGCTGGTTTTTGATGCTCATGAAATGTTTCCTGAAATACCTGAACTTGTTAATAAAAAGTTCATTAAATGGTTTTGGACAAAAATAGAAGACTGTATATTTCCTAAACTGAAATATGCTTATACGGTTTGCCAATCAATTGCTGATATTTATAACCGTAAATATAATATAAATATGCAAGTTGTAAGAAATATACCTTTTACAGAACTAATTACAATTGCCGATCCTCCTATAAATCCCGGTAAGAAAAAAGTCTTGCTATATCAGGGTGCCGTTAACATAGGGCGCGGCATCGAATGGGTTATAGACGCAATGCCTTACTTAGATGATTATGTGTTTTACGTAGTCGGTGATGGCGATGTTTTGAACGAATTAAAAACAAAAGTGAATAATAAACACTTGGAGGACCGCGTTGTATTTACCGGAAGAATTCCTTTTGAGCAACTATCCGGTTACACGCAAATCGCTGATATTGGTATCAATTTACTTGAAAACATGGGACTAAATTATTATTATTCACTTCCCAACCGTATTTTTGATTATATCCGCAACCATATTCCCATATTAACCGTCGATTTCCCTGAAATCAGGAAAATTGTCGCCCACTATGAAGTCGGAACTTTGATTAATCACTTTGAACCGGAATTTTTAGCAAAAACAATCCGGCAAATGACTGTTTCCGGAAAAAATGAAAAAGGCTTTATAACTGCAAACGCAGAATTAAATTGGGAAAACGAATCAATAATACTCTTACAAATTATAAAAAAAGCAACCCATTTTTAACTTATCTTTTAATCTCTTTTTTGTACCTTTGCCTCCGATTATAAATTCCTATTCATACATGGACAAAAAGATTGCTTTGGTATTGGAAAACGGGATGACATTCGAAGGTTATTCCTTTGGCCATGAATCACCTGCCGCA
>JAISOJ010000011.1 GCA_031275735.1 Dysgonamonadaceae bacterium | reverse complement strand
TGCCTCTGATTCAATTTTCATGGAACAAAGAATTGCAAATGCACACGTTCATCGGTGAAAAAACCAAAGAGGAAAAGGAAAAGCGCAAGGAAACGGAACTGGCGGGCGTTGCCCGGACTGTTTTCAGCAGGCAGCGGTATTGTACTTATGTGGATTTGTGCGAACAGATTCAGTCGATTCTGGACGTAAAGGAACGCACGGCAAAGAGTTACATCAAGTTTATGCGGGACAGAGAGATTATCCTCAAAGATCCGTCAAATGCAAGCTATTTTATTATCGGACACATTAATAATTGACAGTCATGTTTATAGATAAGGAAGAATTTGAAAAATGGATGCGGCGCATTCTGGAAAGACTGGACATTCTGGAAAACAAAATCACCAAAAAGAAAAAGACACGCTATACGGTCAATGGAGAGTTATTATATGATAACCAAGATATTTGTGTGATGATGAATGTCAGCAAGCGAACCTTGCAACGTTTCCGGAGTTCGGGACGATTGCCTTATCGCCGGATAGACCAGAAAACATTTTATCTGGAATCGGATGTGAAAAACTTCATCAGAGACCATCTGAAACCCTCAAAAGAAAAGCCGGAAGACGAAACAGGAAACGATATTTGATTTGCATTTACATAATCGTTTTGATTTTAATGTTGGACAAGACTCTGTCGCGATGACAGGGTTTTGTTTTTTTATCTGTAATTCTCCCACTCCGTCGCTTTAAAAACCGCCTTTTGATTGACATACCACGCAAAATGCTTTTGCTCACGGGTTGGTTGAGTATTAGATTCATAACCTCTATACGTTTGAGCGAAAGGGTTTACTCCTAACTTTTTCAGTATCCTGCATCGTTCATTTGCATCGGTAACGTCCTTTACCAGCACATAAACGAATATCCGGTAGTTTTTTACTCCATACCTGTTGAGTTTCTCAATGGCTTTCAAAAGTGGCTCCACTGCCGGAGTTGTGTCGCAGGAAAAACGCAGGAATCTAATCCATCTGATTTTGGACAGCAACTGTGCAATGTCATCTGTAACTAAACGCGAATCTAATCCCTGATTGAAATCCACTTTACATTTGAGGTCTGCAATCTTTTCGAGTTGTTGCAAACCGTGTTCGGAGGCAAGTACATTATTATCCATTAAAATAGCCGTTTTCCTACCCTGCAAAACCGTTTCGACGTCGCGATAAGCCCTTATACCGCCTTCTTTTTTCGGAACGATACACCACGGGCAATGACGTACACAGCCGCGCGTCAAAAAACCGTAAGCATGTTCAACCTTTGGGTACATGGAATAATCCGGCTCGACATCGTCGCAAAATAGTTCACCGTACATTTTGTAGCCTGTCCCGCCCTTCACAGTTTCGTCTGCCTGAATTACTGTCGAAACATCGGGAGTAAATGTAAATACCTTTGATTGATAGACTTTATCGTACCGTTCCAAATGATTTACCCATTCGACTGTATCGCCGTTCTGCCTGTGGTAAGCGGCTAATTTCATTAATGCCAGATTCGGGAAATTGTGCCCGTCCACATCTATAAGTCCTGTTTTCATGATGTTAGAATTTGATTTGTAACTGTTTATTGTTGCTGTCAGGGAAATCAATTCCGCAATACTGCAAAGCCTCCCTGTATGATACTCCGTTGTTTTCCAGTTTCATAAAATGCTCGTAGATTTTGGGTTTGTTTTCTTTCAGGAAATAAAACCGGCGGTCGCCTTTAATGTGGCATCCAAAACCGCAAAACAGGCAGCCTGTACGCTTTATTCCCATGTCATAAATCGGGCTGTACGGCAGATTGATTTTTCGAATATATGCCCAAACATCGTTCTCTGTCCAAATGGAGAGTGGATAACTCGCTATCATGTTTGTTTCAAACGAATTGCAGCCATATTTGAGCCACTTTTGAAAACGCAGGCGGCTTTCACCTGCCATTGTACCGATAACGGGGAACAGACCCGTTTCTTTGCGAAATTTATCGAAAGGCTTCTTTTTCAGGAAGGAACAGCATTTTTCCGAAACGTCAAAAGGCGCGTCAATCAGGAACTTCCAGCGTTCGGCAATTTTACCTATGCCGTTTATACTGCCATGCAAACGAATGTTGCGGAGTTTCTCACTGCCGGTGTGCTTTGCCTGACGGATATACTGGCTCTGTTCCTTGCTTATCAACGGAAAACCGTATTTATTAATTATTTGTTTAACATGTATTTCGGGGCGTATAACAGTTACATTATCCGTTTGCCGGACAAATTTCACGACTTCGGGATATTCGTTTCCGGTATTGCAGAAAACAGCCGAAGCGGTTTTATCTACAAAACGACGGATAATATCTAACATTACTGTCGAATCTTTTCCACCGGAATAACTTACTGCAATCTTTCCATTTACCTTTCCCATGAAAGAAGACACAACGCCCACACTGTGGTCGATTTTCTGTTCCAAAGTCCAAGCCTGACGGTATTTTAATTCCTCATACGTCATCATATTTTAAATCCTTTCGATTGATTTTCATGCTTTGGAATACTGCCGATAACGAGTCTCTCGCCCATCGTGTCTTTGTATTCTTTCAACCGTTCCGGTATTGGAAAAGATTGCCTACCGTTATTATTATCGTTTTTGCCGGCAATATCGTTGGGGGATATTTTGCCTGTGAATAAAGCCTGTATCTCCCGGATGGCTTTTTCTTCTTCCGTCTGTTCCTTTTTTTCCTGCGGAACGGATATTTTTTGCCTGTCTTCCTGTTTTTCTTCCTTTTTGTCTTCGCTTTCGCCGATTGGTTTTAAGGAAAGTTCGATTTTCCTGTTCAACGCCGCCAGTTCCGTTTTGAGTTCCTTCAATTCGTCTTCCTTGCGCCATGTAGCCTTAACCACCTCCTGCAAAGCGGGAATGTCCTTTGCCAGCGTTTCCGCTTTGGTTTCGTGATGTTCAATTAGCGAAGGCATCTTTTCAAGGGCTTTCAGGAAATTTTGGGAAGCTAAAACAGGGTCGTTTGCTATATGACCGTTGTTGTAACTGTATTTCACATTTCCTTCACCTTCAACAAAGAAACGGTTTTCCCGCATGAACAGTCCTTCCTTTTGGGTGTTTTCCGTTTTGACCAGGAGCGTAAAACCATAGAGTGTCCCGATTTTGAAATATTCGCCATTAGTGGCGGCATTATTCGCCAATTCATTCAGTTTTGTTCCTGTTGCTTTGGGGTCTGAACCTTCGATGTCTTTTAACTGAACGGGATTCAGGAAAGCGCCGTCGGAATCCTTTTGCACGCGGCTTTGAAAATCTTTCCAGTCGCCTTTGATGCGTTCTGCCGTTTCCCTGTGTCCGTCCGCCTGCCGGACAATGTCCTGCAATTTGTATTCGGAAGTAGCCCTGTTTTGATTGAAACTTCTCCGCTCGCTTTCGAGGGCAGCGACTTTCTTTTCCAGCCGTGCCTTGTCCAAAAGGTCGGTATTGCCAGACAGGATGGCAACGTATTCCGAAAAGTTCATGCCTGACTTTTCATCCAGACTGCCCTCGTCTATGGTACGTGTGCCCATATTATTAGTCTTGAGTTGCGTAATGAATAATTGTTTATTATGCAGTAGATTGAATTTGTAACTGTCCAGCGATTTTTCTACCGCGTAAATGATTACATCTACTTTGTTATCGCCAAACTGTTTGGCTGTTTCGTTGCCTTTGCGAATGGCTCTGCCTTCGCGCTGTTCCAAATCTGACGGTCGCCAGGGCGAATCAAGATGATGAACGGCAATGGCTCTTTGCTGGGCGTTTACGCCTGTGCCGAGCATTTCGGTTGAGCCGAACAGTATCCGAATATGCCCGTCGTTCATCGCCTTTATCATCGCTTTACGGGCGATTTCCGTCTTGGCTTCCTGAATGAAGCGGATTTCATGCGCGGGAATGTGATGGTCTTCAACCAGCTTACGCTTGATTTCACTGTATGGATTCCATTCGCCCGGCTTGTACGTGCCGAGGTCGGAAAAAACAAACTGCGTTCCCTTTTGAGCATCGTATTTATAGTAGTATTCGGCTATTTTGGCAGCACAATGGGAGGCTTTGTTATCAATATGGTCATTGTATCTGTTTTTGTCAATCATGCGCATGTCGAGCGACATTTTACGGGCATAATCCGTTGCTATCAGCATACGCGCCCGGTCTTCGCTGTCGGTCAGCGGCGCACGTCCCAACAGGGTTGCATCGCCGCTTTTAGCAAAGGCGACTAATTTCTGTATAAATTCCTGCTGCTGTGGCGTGAGCGGGATATTGTGCAGGATTTCATTCTTTGCCGGACGGTCTATGCCAATATCTTTTGCCGTCCTGAAATCGGTTATCTCCGAATAAAAGGAGGCCAACTCCGGCACTTTGATAAAATACCGGAAACGTTCTTTCTGAACGATTTCGTTGGTTACGGAAAATTCATAATCCGTACTCTTTTTGGCAAATACGGCCGCCCACGCATCGAACGTGTTAATGTTTTGCCGTTCCAGTTCTTGCGGGCGCAGGTATTTGAAAAGCAGGTACAGTTCCGTCAGTGAGTTGGAAATGGTTGTTCCTGAAAGGAAAGTTGCTCCGAGGTCTTTTCCGGTGCGTTCCTGAATGGTACGAAGGGCAAATAGCATGTTTAATGCTCTCTGGCTGCCTTCGGGACTACCCAGTCCCGCTACACGGTCGTGGCGGGTGGTAAACATCAGGTTTTTGAAGCGGTGGCTTTCATCGACAAAAATATGGTCGATACCCATTGTTTTGAAATCGGCCACATCGTCGGTACGGCTTTTGATTTGTTCGGTCAGGTTTTTGATTTTGACTTCGAGGTTTTCTTTCCGCTTTTCCACCCCTCGCAACATCCCTGCCGACACGTCTTTCCCCTGCTGACGTAACACGTCCAGATTTTCTTCGACACTGTCCAGCTCTTTCTCTAAAATCTGCTTTTGTATTTCGGGAGATTGGGGTATCATGCCGAACTGATCGTGTGTCAGTATCACGGCGTCCCAGTTGTTGTTCTTTATCTCATTGAAGATTTTTATACGGTTTTTGGGTGTAAAATCTTCTTTACCGGGATAGAGTATTTTAGCGTTCGGGTAGGCGGTTTTGAAAGTTTGGGCTATCTCGTGCACATTGGCTTTCAGTCCGACAATCACCGGCTTGTTTGCCAGTCCGAGGCGTTTCATTTCCATTGCCCCACAACACATTATCAGGGTTTTGCCTGCCCCCACCTCGTGGTCACAAATGCCACCGCCGTTTTGTTTCAGCATCCAGATAGCGTCTTTCTGGCTTTGGTAAAGGTCGGGAATACCCAGACTTTTTAAGTCAAGTCCGAGAAAAGTTTGATGCGAGCCGTCATAAGTCGGACGCACAAAACAGTTGAACTTGCGGTTGTACATCTCCGTCAGGCGGTTTTTAAACTCCGGCGACTGCATGTTCAGCCAGTCGGTGAAGCCGCTACGGATTTCATCTATTTTGCTGTTGGCCAACTGGATTTTTTCGCCGTCGCGCACCTTTACGGTAATTTCCTTTCCGTCTTTATCTGTGGCTTTGGCCGATTTGCTGATATTGGGCGTGGTGTTGTGCAGGGCATGTTTCATCAACGCCACGCCGTCGTACTTCCTGAACTCGCCCTGTACGGCATATTTGTCCGAAATGGCGATGGTGCGGTAATCCGCTTTCACACTGTATTCGTCGCTGTTGGGTACATAATTGATGCCGGTTTTCACGTTAAACAGATACTCTGCGTAGCGGGAATACACACCTGACGGTATCCAGCGTTCGCCGAAATTAAAATCAAGTTCCTCAAACGTAACCGGGCGCGGCGTGGCTTCTTGCAGGGCTTTGAGCGATTCGGAAACGGCACAGGCGTTTTCGTCCTGCGGGTTGTCTTTCAGGTACTGTTCCAGCGCTTCGGCTTTTTCAATGACGTTTCCGGCAATAAAGCGGTCGGATGTTTCGTAACCTCCCACAAGCGGATTGTAATAAATGTGTCCGTGCAGTTCTTCAATCATTTCTTCCGCGCTCTTTTCCGGCAAAAGCGAAAGCATATACCTTGTGTTGACCTCGCCGAATTTGTTGAGCGAAGCGGACAGGGCTTCAATGGAAGTATCCACCTGCTTTATCTCATGGGGATTAAAGGCGACGGGCTGGTTGAAAATATCGGCTTTGACCAATTTGCCGTTTACGGAATGTTCCAGTGAAAGGATTTCCCGCCCGCCGGTATCCATTTTGATTCAGTCAAGGTTCTTTTTATCGTTCAGGTTTCCATAGCGTTTTACAAAGGTGTCGTAATGGATATTGAGCGACTGTCGCAAGTTCGCATTTTCTTTTAATTCTTTTGCTTCGTAGTTATATAAGGAGTGGTAGGTATCACGAATTTCAATATAGAGTTTTGCCTTTTGCTCTTGCAGAGGGTTTAATTCCAGCGATTTGAAAACAGCGTCGTCACGATAACGTTCTTTCAGGAAACCGGTTTGTCCGTTCTGTTCCGCGACTAATGAGCCTTGTTTGTGGTGTTCCTGCAAACTGCCGGAATAAGGACGGGGCTTTTGCAGTTCGCGCTGCTGCCTATCCAATTCTTCCTTCCGTGCATCAAAAACAGGATAAACGGGGTTTGTCCGGCTATTATCAGCGTTGCTATTGTGCTTTACCATTTCTTGTTGCACCTGCGAAAACAGATTGAGTTGCAGGGGTTGTCCCTGTTTCGGCGCAGGTTTCTTTTTCCCTCGTTTTTGAGTGTTCAACTGTTTGCGTTCTTCTTCCGAAAAACCGAAAAGGTCGTACAGCGACATGACGGGCTGCTGTTCGACAGGGGGCGCAGGTTTGGGCGGTTGTGGTTTTACTTCCGGCTTTTGAGCGCTTCCGGTCATGTAAGGACGTGCAGCGACAAATTCATCCCATTTCCCCTTTTTGACGGCTTCGAGCGCCGCTTCTATTTCTTCCATGTCTTCGGGGGAGATATTTTCCGAATCTTCCGGCTGTGGAAGATGCCCGTTTGCCGACTGTCTTTCCGCTTCGTCTATCATTGCGCCCATTTCCTGCCAGTCCTGCGCTGTGGGCTGATATAAGTGGTGTGTTTGAATGGAATTTCCTTCATACAGGTTTTTATCCAGTTTTTTTGAAAAATCATCGGAAAGCATCCTTCTCAGGTCGTCAGCCATGCCCTGCATCCCGCCTTCGTGGATAAAAACCAGTCCCGGCTTGCCGTACAGGTCTTTATCAATGCTGGATTTGGTGTGTACCACACGGCTGAAATCCTGAAAATAATTGTTGATGTTGATGCCGTTGGAAAGTGTTCGGGTTTTGATAAAAGCCTGTTCTTCGGCGGTCAGTGATGTTTTGTTGCTGTTCTTTTGCAGGATAACGAGGTCGCTGCCTACTTCCGTTCCGGCGTTGTCTGTCATCAGGTTGTTGGGCAAACGGACTGCCGAAACAAGATTAGTGTTTTTCATCAGCCACTCGCGTACAGGTTCGTTCTGCGGGCTGTTCATCACGCCCTGCGAGGTGATGAACGCCAGAATACCACCCTCGCGAAGCGTTTCCACGCCTTTGAGAAAGAAATAGTTGTGAACTTTCTGCGTTGCCTGCCGTTTGGCCGGGTCGTTGCTTTTGGAAAACGACATGTCGAAAACGGCGGTGTCGCCAAAGGGAATGTTGCTTGCAACCACATCAAAACGGTTGTCCGGACGGTCTTCGATTTCTTCAAAACCTCTTACATGTACCCTGTCATCGGGATGCAGGTGCGAAAGGATTTTACCGGTTAACAGGTCTTTTTCAAATGCGGTGGTTTTAATTTTGGGAAACGTATCTTTAAATGTTTCTACAAATGCGCCGTTGCCTGCAGAAGGCTCAAGGAAATTGTCAGGCGTTATGCCGTTTTCTTTCAATGCTTCCGAAAGCGCTTTTATCGCTTCCGGTGGCGTGTAAAAGGCTGTCAGAACAGAACTTTTCAGGCTACCCATATAGCGTTTGTACTCGCTTTCGTCGCGGGAATTTTCGCGAATGAGCCTGTGCAGATCAGTAACCATCGGGAACAGTTCCATATCGGTTTTTGTCCAGTAACCTTTGTCCGATTCCTTTTCCGCCGGATTCAGGATACATTTTATCCCGCCGAATCCGCTGTACTGCTGCAAAACTTCACGTTCCGCGTCTGTTGCCCTGCGCTTTTCCCTGTCCAGCGTGAAGGCGATGCGGATAGCCTCCGTGTTGGTCTTCAGGTGTGCTTTCTTATTGTAACTCATAGACAATTACGAATTAAAAATTACGAAACAACGTTCGGCGTTAGCCAATTACGGGTTTCAATAAGCAGAGCGATTGCGCCGGTTAATTCGGTATAGAGTAAATCGTATTCCGGCTCGTAAGCGAAATCGTCGGACAGGCTGTATTTTGCAAAGACACTTTCACATTCGGAGAGCAAAAGTAGCACCCAGAAACCGGCTTCTTCTTCGGGAATTTCCTTTGAAAATTCGTTCCAAAAGATATTTCTTACCGTATCGTATCTGGAAAAACACAAGCCTTCAAACAGAGTCCTGTTTGCCTGTTCTCCTGCTTCCAAGGGATTGTCGCCATCCAGAATGGCTTTTTCATAAACGTCAAGCGCGGCTTCTGTGCGTGCTGCAATAAACTTGCGGTCATTGACCATGTGCGGGTGGCTTTCCCGTAAGAAATCCACGAGGGATAACCGGAAGTAAGAAATATCAGGGATGTCGCTTTTGCCGTTCATATTTTTGAATTTTAGTGATGAACAGCAAAGTTGTGAAGAATTACATTCGGATTATCACACAGTTAGATTGCTGGCAGGGGTTGGCGTCCGTTTGGTAGGGGTTGGCGTTCAAACGGATAAGTTATAAATATTTTCAACTGCATGTATATTGTATCAGAAAAAAGCGTACCTTTGCAAAAGATTACATATTTCGTATCTGAATGAAATTTTAGACTAATGGAAAGGATTAAAAAACTTCCGCATAACTATCTGGATAAGTACCTGACCGAAGTCAGGGCGCAAGGTCGCTATGCTTTCACGCTCGAAGAACTGAAAAACAAATTTGCATTGTCCTATCCTGCTCTGAAACAGAATCTGTACCGGTTGAAATTGAAAAAAGAAGTTGCCCAGATTCGTCAGGGTTTTTATGTGATTATCCCACCGGAATATTCAAAGCAGGGAATGCTTCCGCCTTATTTATTCATCGACGACTTGATGAAATCGCTTGACAAACCGTATTACGTAGGTTTGTTATCGGCGGCAGCGTTGTATGGTGCGGCACATCAGCAGCCGATGGGATATACCGTAATCACCCAAAGCCCTGCCCCGCGAAGCATCGACAGGCTGAAAATCGTTTTCTTTTCCAGACAGGTTTTTTTGCAGGACGGTATCATACAGAAAAAAACGCCTGCCGGTTATATTAATGTTTCATCTCCGGAATTGACGGCACTGGAATTTTTCGATTATATCCACAAGTTTGGAATAAACCGGATTACTACGGTGTTGCAGGAGTTGGCGGAAGCCATGAAGCCGGCGCCTCTTTTGAAAATAGCCCGTCAATATCCTAATACGGCTGCCATACAGCGTTTGGGATACATTCTTGAGAGGGAAATTTCGGCAGAAAAACTGTCGGATTCATTATGGAAAGCGCTGAACGAAAGAACCTGTTTCCCTGTAACTCTTTCGCCTCAAAAAGAGAAAAGAGGAGAAACAGACAGCAAATGGAAGATAATCAAAAATATGGAAATTGAAAGTGATTTATGATACCGCAACGATATATAGAGGAATGGCGAGCCGTAGCACCGTGGACAACAGATGCACAGGTTGAACAGGATTTAGTGATAGCACGGGCTATTGTCGAAATGTACTCGGATGATTTACTGAAAAAATCGTTGGCATTTCGGGGCGGTACAGCCTTACATAAGCTCTATCTGACGCCACAAATCCGTTACAGTGAAGACATTGACCTGGTGCAAATTAACTCTGAACCCATCAATCCGATACTGAAGCGGATGCGTGAAAAATTATCTTTTTTAGGAACAAAGCGCATCGTAAAACAACATATCCACAACAATACGGTTATTTATCGTTTCGATTCCGAAATGCAGCCGGTTGTTCCGATGCGTTTGAAAATTGAAATAAATACCCGTGAACACCTCAATATATTTGGATTAAAAGAGATTCCGTACACGGTGAAAAATGCCTGGTTTTCGGGGCAATGCCATATTACCGGATATGAAATAGAGGAACTGTTGGGAACGAAACTGAAAGCCTTGTACCAGCGCAAGAAAGGGCGCGACTTATTCGACCTTTATTGGGCATTGATACATCTGGATATTGATATTGGGAAAGTTATTCATTGTTACAAAATTCACATGGAACATGCCGTAGATAAACCTCCTACACAAAAGCAGTTTCTTGTTAATATGAGTGAGAAACTGACGGACAGGGATTTTACGGAAGATATTCGGTTGGTTTTGATGCGAGGGATGGAGTATGATAATGAGGTGGCCTGGGAGTTGGTAAGGAAAGAATTAGTGGAAAAAATATAACTCTTACAAATATGTATCTTCATGAATTAAAACTTTGGAACTTCCGAAAATATGGAATCATCGGTGATGTTTTTGAAACTGCTGAACCCGGATTAAAAGTACAATTTAAACAAGGGGTCAATGTTCTTGTTGGTGAAAATGACTCCGGTAAAACTACGATTGTAGATGCAATACGATATGTTTTGAGAACTCAAAGCTTAGAATATATTCAGGTAGAAGACAAAGATTTTCATCAGGACGATAGTGGGCATCGTAAAATAGAAATGAAAATCGAATGTATATTTAAAGGATTTTCCGACTTGGAAGCCGGTCATTTTCTTGAATGGATTGGCCTTGAAACAGAAGAAGACGGTAAAAACGAATATATTTTAAAAGTTTGGCTATATGCCCGAATTAGAGATAATTTCATTTACCAATATGTTCGAGCAGGTATAGATGCGGAGGGTAATTATATAGAAGGCGATGCGCGTGATTTATTACGTGTTGTATATTTGAAACCACTAAGAGATGCCCTCACGGAAATGACGCATGGGAATAAGTCACGATTATCTCAAATTTTGAAATCACATTCTGTTTTCAAAAAAATAAAAAACGCAGAAGGTAATGAAGAAAAACATGAACTTGAAAAGCAATATAAAAAATTAAAAGACAATATAGATAGCTATTTTAAGGAAACAGACCAACAAGCTGGGAAAATAATCACTAAAACCATTAATAACTTACTTCACGGGAAATTTCTTTTGGAAAATGATACAAGGAAGGCAGTTGTATCGTTAACAGGTAGTGAGTTGATTGATATTTTAAAACAATTAGATTTAATTTTAGAAAAAAACAAATCCGGATTAGGAACATTAAATCTCTTATTTATTGCAGCAGAATTGTTATTATTTGAAGAAGCAAATAATGGGCTAAAACTGACATTAATAGAAGAATTAGAAGCTCATCTACATCCTCAATACCAACTTCGCTTGATAGATTTCATCAACACAAATAAAAAATATGGTCAATTTATACTTACAACCCACAGTACGATATTGGCATCCAAAATTGATTTGGAAAGTCTGATTGTCTGCAATAAAAATCATGTTTTTCCGATGGGAAAAGATTTTACAAACTTAGCTTCTGCTGACTACAAATTTCTGGAACGGTTTTTAGATGCTACAAAAGCTAATTTATTTTTTGCCAGAGGTGTGATTATCGTTGAAGGAGATGCTGAAAATTTACTCATTCCGACCATTGCTGATATTATCGAACGACCACTGCATAAATATGGAGTTTCTATTGTCAATGTAGGAGGCACAGCATATAAGCGTTATGCTAATATTTTCATAAGAAAAGAAAAACCGTCATTTGACGTAAATGTTGCCATAATATCAGATTTGGATATCCCCAGCCTTGAACATAAGCCCGATATAGCAACAAACGAAACGGATCTTAGGAATTTACGGATAAGCAGGAAAAATGAACAAAAAAAGTTATGGGACAATGCACGTCCTGTGGAAATATTCTTACCCGAACAATGGACACTGGAATATGAAATTGCTTCAAGTAAATTATACAAATATTTGTGTCAAGCAATAGCATTAGCAAAAAGAGAAAAGGCTAATTCTGGTTTTGAAGCAGACGAAACTGTATATGAAGAAGTCAAATCTGAAATAAACGAAAAATATACAACAGAAATACTATTGAACAAGCAAGAGATATATGATATTTTCAAGTCTATTTATAAAAATAATGTTTCTAAAGCGGTTGTAGCACAATATTTTGCTGCAATCATGATACGGGAAAGAGATGCAGGAATGAATATTAAAGATATGATTTCCTCCGACCTGTATTTGAAATACATCATAGATGCTATTAGTTATGTAACAGAGCCAATTATTACAGAATCCTCAAATCCAGAATAGTATGATTAAGTTTGCTAAACCGGAAGAAATACAATATGCACATTCAATCCTACTCAAAGATAAACCATATTTTGAGCAAGATAAAATTGACATCATTGAATGCAATGAAAGTCGAGATGTAAAAGCGTGTCCCGGAAGTGGGAAAACAACAACTCTTTTGGCAAAGCTAATAATACTGGCTAATCGTATGCCTTTACCTAACAACCAGGGAATATGTGTTCTTACACACACTAATGTCGCCATTGATGAAATTAAAAATAAATTGGGACACAAAGCCGACATTCTGTTTAAGTATCCTAACCATTTTGGAACAATACAATCTTTCGTTGATAAATTTTTAGCAATACCCATATACAAAACTCTTTGGGGCAGTTCACCAAAACGAATTGACAATGATTTAGCATATGACCAAATAAAAAAAGCCTTTTCATATAAAACTTTTGACGAGAAGAAATCTATCTATGCACAAATAAAAGATAGGC
Source organism: Dysgonamonadaceae bacterium (assembly GCA_031275735.1). GTDB lineage: Bacteria > Bacteroidota > Bacteroidia > Bacteroidales > Azobacteroidaceae > Azobacteroides. The sequence continues at coordinate 1,910 of JAISOJ010000011.1, read as the reverse complement.
TTCCCAATACATTTCCACCAGGGAAAAAGACGGATATTATAAATTCATTTGAACTTGAGCTTATTCTTAATTTGTGGGTGAAGTTTGACATAAATACATCACCAATATTTTATCGAAATTATAAAGATGAAAAACCTATTGCAAAAACCAAAGGAACTAATACATATTTATTATTTGAATCAACTCGGTATGCTATTTTTAATAAGGGTATAATATCATACAATGACGCATATTCTTTGGCATTACATTATATAGATAAATTTCCCGTGATTGGGAATGCTTTTTCCTCTCGCTTCAAATATCTTTTTATCGATGAAATGCAAGATACTGATATACATCAATTAGATGTTATTGAGAAACTTTTTTATGACAAAAAAACTATTATCCAGCGATTCGGGGACCCTCGCCAAGCTATTTATCATAATAAAGTAAGTGCAAATGAACAATGGAAGATTCAAAATCCTTTGACAATAAAAGACAGTAAACGCTTTGGAGAAAACATTGCAAAAATTTTACGTTATGTTTGCTGCGAAGAGAACAATACTCTTACTGCTAATCCAGATATAACTTCATTACATCCTGTTATGATTGTTTTTGAAAAGCCAGAGAATGTGTTACCTAAATTTTGTGAATTATTGTCTTCTAAACACATTGGAGATAACTCTGTCTGGGAAACCTCTCTCAACTGTAAAAATAGAGAAGATACATCCCATAAAATCAAAGCGATTGGTTGGGTTGGTACTGACGGTTCGCCGGATAAATTAACTATCAAATCATATTTTCCTAATTTTAATAAGCATACAAAAGCAAAAGACAAAGTAGATTATGATTCCCTTAAATCTTTCTTGAGAAAACAAACTGGAGAAAAAGTAAGAGTTACAGATTATTCAAATAAAATAGTTGAGGCTCTATTGCATATACTTTCATTAGGAAATAAAAAATATGATAATGGAAAAACAAATCGTAACTATACCAAAACAACTTTATTGGAGGATTTTGAAGATAAATCTTCAGAAAGATTTATGGAATACAAAATTAATATTGCGAAATGGTCAAGAAATATTCATAACAGTGAAACATATTGCAGTACAACAATTGAGGAAATTAGAACATATATCAAATCTGTTTTTTGTCCTTTATTTGCTATTGATACTACAATTCATGATATAAATAATTTCATAGATAATAATACAGAGAACCTGATTACAGATGCTTCTATACGCTACAACAATGTATATAAACGAGGTGAGATTGAAATTGAAGTTACAACGATACATTCTGTTAAAGGTGAAACTCATGTGGCAACATTATATTTGGAAACATCTTATCATAAAAAAACTGAAAGTTTACGCATTGAAAATCAATTGGCTGGAAACTATTATGAACCAGCGGATGCATACGAAAAAGAAACTTTGAAAATGGCACATGTTGGAATGAGTAGGCCAAAACATTTTTTATGTATGGCTATTCGTCAAAATAGTTATAAAGAATCATTTGACATCAAGAACGGTGGGATGTGGGAAATTGTAAATGCATAGAAATGAAAAAAGCGTCCGGGTATCCCTCCCGAACGCTCACCACTAAAATCCGCGAAACAGTAAAAACCATTACGACTGTGGATTTCAGCGGCAAATTTACTACTTTTTTCCTTTCCCCGTTGCCTTATCGGGAAAATCATACGCAACCCGGTAGTTTTCATCGAGTTTCAGGGAGGCATTAAACGCTTTGCCCACTTTGCTTTTGAAACCTTTGATTACTCCGGTCTTGCCTTTGGTCAGCAATTCCGTAATCTGTCCGTCGGATAACTGTTTTTCGCTGATATTGCGAAAAACGACCAGTCCGCAATTTGCGTCTGCGCATTTCGCTACCTTGGGATAAAGACGGACATGAGCGGTTTTACATTTAGGACA
>JAISOJ010000077.1 GCA_031275735.1 Dysgonamonadaceae bacterium | reverse complement strand
CCGACAGGAGCATTGGATTCCCAAAATTCTCAAGACATATTGAATCTCTTGAAAGCAATTAACAAAAAGAATCAAATCACCATGATCATTGTTACCCATGAAAAAGAGATTGCAGAATTCACAAATAGAATTGTATTTATAAAAGATGGATTAATTACATGATAACACTATTTTTAGTATGAATAATGAGAGAAATCATTAAAGAAATAATTGCTTCGATCCAACAGCACAAAGCGCGTTCGATACTTACCGGTTTCGGCATTGCCTGGGGAATGTTTATCTTAATCGTTCTTTTGGGCGCCGGTAACGGATTTCGTAATGGTATGTTGATTATGTTCAGCGGATATGCTTCCAATAGCATTTGGGTTACCGGACAACAAGTGTCGCAAGCAAAAGCAGGAGGAGTACAATCCGGTTCGCGGGTACATTTCAATGAATCCGTTGCAGACAAATTGCAAAAACGTTTTCCTCAAATCAAGTCTATTTCATCGGAAATCAGTATGGAAAATGCCAATCCTGTTGGATATAAAGGATACACCGGCTATTTTGACGTCAAAGGAATTGATAGCAAATATAATACCGTCAAATTATTGGAAATAGAAGAAGGGAGATTCTTAAACGAGCTGGATTACAAGGAACTACGAAGAGTGGCAGTTATTGGCGACCGTGTAAAAGAAACGTTGTTCAAAAACGAAAATCCGGTAGGTAAACATATCAGTATTGCCGGTGTATTTTTTCAGGTCGTAGGCGTTTTAAAAGCAGGAACGCTCTTTAGTATGATGGAACAAAGCAACATTTACATTCCTGTCGTGAGCCTGTATCACACGTTCAATCTGGCGAAGGAATTTCCGACTTTCGGCGCACTTTTACATGAGAAAACAGATGTAGAAACCTTTGAAACTGAATTGCGGAATTTTCTTGCGCAGGAAATCGGATTCGACAAAAATGATAGAAGGGCATTGTTTATTAATAATATTCAACTTCAGGTAGCAGCTTTCAACAGTCTTTTCAACGGTATTGATATTTTCTTGTGGGTATTGGGAATCTGTTTTTTACTGTCGGGAATGATCGGAATCACCAATATTATGCTGGTGGTGGTAAAAGAACGAACCACGGAGATTGGTATTCGAAAAGCCTTGGGAGCAACGCCGGAAAGTATTATTTTTCTAATTGTTTCGGAAGCGTTGATTATTACCGTTTTATTCGGATTAATTGGTCTATTGTCGGGTTACATGGGAATGGGCGTTTATAATTGGGTTGTATCCGCCCTGCAAACCGGACAGCCGGAAATATTTGCGCAGGCATCGCTCAAAGGATATATCGTCGTATCAGCGTTTATGTTACTGATTATCTCCGGAGTAGTCGCAGGATTGTTTCCGGCGCAAAAAGCGGCGAAAATCATGCCGGTTGAAACATTAAATAAGGCAATTTAAGTATGGTAAAGAAAAACAAACGGCCACTGACTGTCTGCGATGTCCGTTTTGCGCCCGGGTACATTTACTACCCAAGTCTATACCTGCCAAACAGGGATGACATTCCGATAATTTACAGGATTCCACACCTTTTACATCTCTGATTTTTTGCTTCTTCTCTTGCTAATTATCTTTGAAAAACAGGGCGGGTACGGTTCGAAATTTCGATTACGATGCCGTATCCGCCTGTTTTTTTTGCAAAGGTAAGGATGTTGCCTAATTATTCAAATCAAATTCGGTTTATGTAATAAATAAACATTATCTTTGCTTTCGACATAAACATAACAACAGGGTTCTTGTATGGCTATATGCAGGTTTTTTATATTTTGCTAAAGTTAACACTCGATAAAGTAAGCAGCTAAAAAAGAATATGTTATTTTATAGTTATATATCTAAACTATTAAAAATCATGCCATGTTACAAAAACGATATATTTATTTAACTTGTTTCCTTCTTTTTTCATTTTCGTTGTGGGCGGAAAAAATGCAATTGTGGACGCCGAACGAAGGCTTATCCAACAGCCATATTACCCAAATCTACCAAGACTCGTACGGTTATATTTGGATTGCCACCGAAAATGGATTAAATAAATTTAACGGTTATACGTTTACCGTTTATTCCGAGCAACCCAATGATTCTTTTTCTTTACGGGGAAATTATGTTTATACGGTTTTGGAAGACAGTCGCGGTATTTTTTGGGTAGGAACAATGGGCGGATTATTACAATATGACCGAAAAAAAGATTGTTTTTCTCCGTTTTTAATCCAAGATAAAGTTCCTTTTTATTTAGACAGAGTCACCTGGATTTTGGAAGATAAAAAAAGGAATATCTGGTTGTCTTATCCGGGAAACGGCATTATATGCTTGGATGCCCATACGATGAAACCTGCTTTTTATAACAAAAACAACAGTGGTATCACGGACAATAGTATCAGTTGTGCTTACGAAGATGCCGAAGGTAATTTGTGGTTCGGTACGGATGGAGACGGCATTTTCCTCTTCAATAGTCAAAACAAAGAATATAGGCATTTCACGCACAATCCATCCGTATCGGGAAGTCTAAGCGATAATAAAGTGTTTTCGATTTGTGAAGACAGTTTCGGTCGCGTTTTGGTAGGCACATTGGGTGGCGGCGTAAATATATACGACCGGATTTCCGGAAAATTTCAAAAGATGACGGCAGGCCTAACGGCTATCGAAAATCAGATTTATGCTTTGTGTTTGGATAAAAAAGGGCAAATTTGGCTGGGAACCGACGGCGCCGGAATCCTGCAGTATGATGTATCCGGAAAACCGCTCCCAATTTTGGAAACCCATTTGGAAACCTGCAACCTAAAACAAGCGAAAATACATTATATTTATGAAGATAAAGAAGGAAATATGTGGATTGCTTTATATCAGAAAGGCGTCCTCTTTATTCCGTCGGTTGGAGAATCTTTTCAGAATTATGGCTTTAATCCTTTCAATATATCGCAAAGCATCGGCACACATTGTGTCATATCTATTTTAGAAGACAGCGAAAATAATATTTGGATTGGTACGGATGGAGACGGTTTGTATAAAATCAATCCTGTTACTAAAAAACGAGAACATTATACAGCAGAAAAAATGCCCGATGGACCGGGAAATGTGATTACAGCCCTGTTTGAGGACAAAGATCACCATATTTGGATCGGAACTTATGTTAATGGAATGTTCCGTTATAATAGTCAAACCCAACATTTCGACATCCATTACCGCAGTACGGATTTTCCTCGAACCATCAGTCATAACCATGTGGCGACTTTTTCGCAAGATAAAGAGGGGTTTCTTTGGATAGGAACGAATGGAGGAGGAATCAACCGGCTGGATATCGAAAAAAAAACATTCAAGCATTATGATTACCAAGATAATCTTTCTTCCGGTAATCAACTTTCAAGTAATTGGGTCTATGATATATTTATAGACGAAGACGAAACTATTTGGATAGGCACTTCCAATGGCGTTAATCGCCTGAATCCTAAAACGGAAACCTTTTTCAATTATTCCCTTCTGAATGGTCTTTTAAACACTAATCTTATTTATACAATCAACCGGGATTATAAAGGAAATATCTGGGTAGGCGGATTTTTCGGTCTTTATTGTATCAACAAACAAACAGGTGAAATCATACAGAAAACTACGCTGGATGGTTTGCCCGACAATATGATCAACGGTATTGAGGAAGACAAAGACCATTATTTGTGGCTAAGTACCGGAAAAGGATTGTGTCGATACAACCCCGAAACCGGCGCTTGTATTAATTTTTATGCCGAAGACGGCGTACAAAGCAATGAATTTCGCAGGGGAAGCCATTACAAAGGGAAAAACAACCGGATGTATTTTGGAGGAATCAACGGTTTGACAACGTTTTTTCCAACCGACCTTGTGCATAAAAGCTCTTTGTTGCGCTTAGCGTTTACCGATTTGCTGATCTACAACGTGCCTGTCCAAGCAGGTAAATCCGGCATTTTGGAAACGGCTTTGGATGAAGCGGAAAGTATTAAGCTCAAATATAGCCAGCGAAGTTTTACTTTTACCTTTGCCGCCTTGGAATATGGAATGTCTCAACGGGTCATGTATTACACGCAAATGGAAAACTTTGACAAACAATGGCGTAAAGTCAATAATCAGGAAAGAAGCGTTACCTATACTAATTTAAATCCGGGTAAGTACGTCTTTAAAGTGAGGGCTACGCTGGATGGCGATAATTTCCTAGAAAGAGAAATGCAAGTGATTATTGAACCGCCTTTCTGGCTAACTATTTGGGCAAAATTTATTTATGTATCTTTAATATTAATTTTGGCTTATGCCGTTTATTCATATATCAGCTACCAAATGCAACAGCGACGGATTTTGACAGAAAAAGAACAGCAAAAACAATTGTCGGAAAGCAAATTACAATTTTTTACCGATATTTCCCACGAAATCAGAACGCCGCTAACGTTGATATTAGGTCCTATCGAAAAGCTTATCGAAGAAACTGGCGCTTCTGATAAGAAAAAAGCGTCTACCTACGGTATTATCCATCAGAACGCTCTTCGTATTTTAAGGTTAATCAACCAATTGATGGATTTACGAGCGATCGATAAAGGAAAATTCAAATTAAAAGTAAAAGAATCGTCTATACAAGAATTTATAGAAAAAATTATGGATTCTTTTAAGGATTTGGCGGCGTCTAAAGAAATGGATTTTAACCTCATCATCGAAAATAATATCCCAGCCGTTTACATCGACCAAGATTGTTTAGATAAAGTTATTTTCAATTTACTGTCGAATGCTTTTAAATTTACGCCGAAAGGAGGAAAAATTACCGTATTTATAAAAGCCGAAAGTACCGAGTTGGAAATACGCGTAGAAGATACGGGAGTCGGGATATCGAAGGAAAATACGGCGCTTATTTTCGATCGTTTTTACCAAGTAAGAGACAGCAAAACGACTCCTGCTTTGGGTACGGGAATCGGTTTACATCTTTCCAAAATGATGATCGAGTTGCACCACGGAAGCATTACAGTAGCAAGCGAACCGAATATAGGTAGCCGGTTTACCATTCGTTTGCCGCTGGACAAAGAGGTATATGCTCCGGAAGAATTTGGAACAAATAATAGCGATGGTGTGGAAATGATGGTGCAACCTTCTTTCCCTGTTTTAATAAATGATCCGCATGAAAGAGAGGAAGCGAAAAAGAATATATATGTTAAATCACTTAGTTCCATCCTGTTAGTAGAAGACGACGTATCTATCCTGAATTATCTCGAATCCGAACTTTCGGGAAAATACCGGATTTATACCGCCACGAATGGAAAAGAAGGTTTGAATCAGGCTTTGAAATTCTTACCGGACGTGATTGTAAGCGATATCGTCATGTCGGAAATGGATGGTCTTACTTTATGTAAACTACTAAAAACCAACGATAAGACATGCCATATTCCGATTATTCTCCTGACGGCTAAAACGAATGTCGAACAGCGAATCGAAGGCTTGGAAATGGGTGCAGATTCTTATATTCCCAAACCTTTTAACCGGAGGCATCTGGAAACGAGGATTCAAAAACTCATACAGTTAAGGGATAAGTTGAAAAATAAATACAGCGGTGATTTGGAAATCCAAGAAGAAGATATTAAAGTAATTTCTTCCGACGAAAAATTATTTCGGAAATTTAACGACAAATTAAAAGAGAACATCAGTAATCCCGACTTGAGCGTCAGCTCAATTAGTCGTGAATTAGGATTAAGCAGGGTTCATTTGAACCGTCGATTAAAAGCGATAACGAAAGAATCGCCGGGAAATTATATCCGCAATTTCCGTTTGAAACAGGCTGCCTGGTTGTTAGCGAACAAGAAAATGACCATTGCCGAAGTGGCTTACGCCGTTGGTTTTTCTTCTCATGCTTATTTCAGCAATATTTTTAAAGAATATTTCGGAATGTCTCCCTCGGAATATATGAGCGTGAATAATCAAAACGGATAAAACTCAATGTATTAGTTTATATATCAACTCGATCAGCAATTGCCCGTCTGATGAAGAAGAATTACCGACGCCTTTTCCTTTAGCATCGTATTCTCTTATTAAACTAATATTGTTCATGGTTTTAATAGGTTTGTAATTTTTGAGGGCAAGTATATAATCGATAATTTGGAATTCGTACCGGAAGCCGAGTACATTCATTAAATTCGCTTTAGACTGGTCGCTTTGGTATTGGCAAATCATCAGATTAGTAAAAAAACTAAATAAAACCGTCAAAGTCATTAACAAAGGATTGTTCTTCGAATTTTGCTCAAAATACAAGGCGATGCGGTTGGCTTTTAATACATCTTTAGCCGCGATCGCTTTTTGTAGCTCAAAATTATTAAAATCTTTGCTAATCCCGATGTTAGTTTCGATTATTTCCGTTGTAATCCGTTGTTGGTTAGAAGGAAGAAGAATACGGAGCTTATTCAATTCGTTGGTCAGCTTGCTGAGGTCGTTCCCTAAATAATCGGTAAGTAATTGCGCCGCTTTAGGTTCAATAGTAATTTGGTCTTCTTGAAGGTAACTAGAAATAAAAGCAGGTATTTGGTTTTCATAGATTTTTTTCGATTCAAAAACGATCCCTATTTTAGCGATTTCAGCGCTTAATTTTTTCCGCCCGTCTAATTTTCCATTTTTATGATTGATAACCAATACGGTAGAATGCAAGGGATATTTAAGGTAATGATTCAAATCGTCGATATTTTTCAGTCCTTGGGCTTCTTTTACGACAACTAATTGCCGTTCGGACATCATAGGGTATCTCCGGCATGCATTAATAATAGTCGGGACATCCGTTTCGATTCCATAAAAGACAATTTGGTTAAAGTCGCGCTCGGAATCTTCCAATACATTTTCAATCAATTCGTCGGTCAACCGGTCAATGAAATAAGGTTCTTCTCCTTGAAAAAGATAAACAGGCATGAATTTCTTCAGCCGGATATTGCCTTTTATTTCATGAAAACTTAATTCTTTAGCCATATATCGTCTTTTATATTTTTTTCATTAAGTATTAACTGATTTTGCAAATGTACATTAATTCAATGTGTTTTCAAATATGCGTCAACAAAAAAACAGGATAAGCAATTGAGCCGACAATACTCGCATAAACATAGTCAGGGAATAAACGGTAGCATACCCTACGGCCGGAGCGTCGTTTCCGGAAGTAGCGTTGGCGTAAGCAAGGGCAGGAGGGTCGGTAGTACTTCCCGCTAATAATCCCATCAATGTATAATAATTAATCTTGAAAACCAAGCGTCCGATAGTTCCGATTATTAACAAAGGAAGTACGGTAATAATAAATCCGATGCCTACCCAAATAAATCCGTTTCCGGATACAAGAGTAAAAACAAAGTTTTCTCCGCTGCTAATTCCTACACAAGCTAAAAACAGGCATATGCCGATTTCGCGAAGCATCAAATTAGCGCTCATGGTCGTATAGGTAACTAAATGGTATTTGGGGCCAAATATACTAATTAATATCGCTACAATAAGAGGTCCGCCGGCCAAACCCAATTTTACCGGCTGCGGAATTCCTGGAAAAGTAAAGGGAATACTTCCCAGCAAAACGCCCAAGAAAATACCAATAAAAATAGGGATCAGATTGGGTTCGTTGAGCCGTTTCATTTGATTGCCCAATACTTTTTCTACACTATAAATCGCTTTTTCATCGCCTACCACAGTTACACGATCGCCCAATTGCAACGTTAAATTAGGGTCTGCTATCAAGTCCGTTCCCGAACGATTGACGCGGGTAATATTCACGCCAAAATTATTACGAAGGTTCAATTGACGTAGCGAACGCCCGTTAACTTCCGACCGGGTAATTAATATTCTTCTGGAAACCAATTGATTATCCAGCATGTCCCATTCTTCTTGTTTCATAGCGATGGTTTTTCCTAAAAAGGCGATTACTGCCTCTCTGTTGCGGGGAGTTATCGCTACATATATCCTATCCTTTTCATGCAATACCGTATCGGGAGAAGCAACTTCAATTTTATTCGTCTGAGTATGCAATACCCTGGAAACAATAAACCTTCGTTCAATCAAGCGGTGAATATCCCGGATATTTTTCCCGAAAATAGCGGGATTATTTACTTCCAAAGATGTTAATTCGATTTGATCGTCTTTGTTTCCGGTAATTTTTTTTATTTCTTCGGTTTCTTTATCCAATTTAATTCTAAAAATATATTTCATCATCAAGATAGACAAAATAATTCCTACGACAGCCAAAGGATAAGCTACCGCGTAACCCATAGTGATGGAAGAATCGCCGCTTCCCTGCCGTATCTCGGAAAAAGTTTGCTGGGCGGCGCCTAAACCGGGGGTATTTGTGACTGCGCCCGAAAGAATTCCAACCAGCGTTTGCATTGGAATATCTGTAGCATAATAGAAAATGATTGTAATGATTATTCCCAAAGCAACCACTCCCATAGCCAACATATTGAGAGTAATTCCTCCTTTTTTAAAAGAAGCAAAAAATCCCGGTCCTACTTGCAAACCGATAGAATACACAAAGAGAATCAATCCAAACTCCCGCACGAAATGCAATATTTCATGATTCACCCTGAACCCGAAATGACCCAACAATATCCCGACAAAAAGGACAAAGGTTATTCCTAAAGAAATACCGAAGATTTTGATTTTTCCAAGACTAATACCTAATGCTATAGCTATTGAAAATAACAAAACTGCATGGGCTATATTTTCACCCCAAAACAATTCGTTTAACCAACTCATAAATTGAATTTTTGTGCAAAAATAGGTAAAGAACCTTTAATTACCTAATAAAAATGTAATATTTCCCATGAAAAGTTTTACCGAAATAGCTAAAAGGATAATACCAAAAAATTTTCGCAGTACGTAAATGCCGCCTTGCCCGATTAATTTTTCTATCAAATGCACTTTTCTAAGTACGACAAACACAATAATCATATTCAGCAGGAGAGCCAATATGATTTCTAATGAACTATATTCGGCTTTTAGCGACAGCAAAGCGGTAAATGCCCCCGGCCCTGCCAAAAGAGGGAAGATGACAGGCACTACAGTAACGCTGCCGGAAGGATTATCCATTTTAATTATTTCGACGCCGAAGGTCATTTCGCATGCAATAACAAAAAGAACCAACGAACCGGCTACTGCAAAAGAACTTACATCTACATTGAAAAGCCGCAAGACACCTTCTCCTACAAAAAAGAAAACTAAGAGGATTAAAAAAGAAAAAAAGGAAGCCTTCAAAGGACTGAATGATTTTTTCCTGTTTTTTAAATCCACAAAAATGGGTAACGAACCCGATACGTCAATAATAGCAAACAACACAATAAAGGCGCTTGCAAAATCTTTGATATTAAATGTCCAATTCATAACTTTTTATACATAATGCATCGTTCAATGCCCGGACGGCGTCATAGTAATGTTCGCGTAATATCACAAACTGCATATTTACCTGTTTAAGCGACTGTCCGAAACATTCAATATTAATATTATTATCACTTAAAGCTTTTGCTCCCCGATATAAAAAACCCGGATGTGCAATATTTGTTCCCATAGCGCACACAATTGCTACCGGTTTTAGCGTCAGTTGATAAACTTGAATTTTCATCTCTTCCAACATTTTATACGCTTGCGGATTATCCCAGACAACCATGGTAATACTGTTGGCGTTGGTTGATTTAAGAATATAACTGACATTATGTCTTTTCATTATTTCCATGAGCTTCAAATCATAACCTACTTCGCCCACCATCAAAGGATCGTGCACTTCAAAAGCAACAACCTTATTGGTTCCTGAAACGATTTCAACTTTCGGTTGAGGAGAAACATAATTATTAGAAATGATGGTTCCCGGATGATCCGGTTCAAACGTATTTTTTATACGAATCTTTACGCCAGCCAATTCCAATGGTTTAGCCGCTTTAGGATGAATAGCTTCCATACCTACGTCGGCTAATTGGTCGGCAATGATGTAGTTGGTTTTTCCTACCGGAATCGATTTCTCCACGCCCACTACTTTCGGGTCGGCGCTCGACAAGTGATATTCTTTGTGGATAATGGCTTCGGACGCTTTTACATCTACTGCAATTTTGCTAAATGTCACTTCCGAATAGCCACGATCAAACGCCCGCATAATACCTTCTGTTCCTTTGGTATATCCGGTTGCCACGCATAAAGTCTTGGAAAAGTCAATACCCTGAAAAGCCTTATGGATACGTTCATCAATAGTTAAGGGTTCATTATCGTTAAACCCGCATAAATCAATGAAAGTCGCATTAATACTATGATTGTTCAATATGTTTACCGAGTTCCACGCCGAATGAGCTTCTCCCAACGAAGCTAATATTTCCCTTGCAGCCAGATAAATATTGCTTTTTTCCACATAACCCGATGCAATTACTTGATACATGGAAGAAAGATATATTTTGGCCTGTTCTATCCGGTAATGGATAAACCGGTTTGCTTCCGCCAAATTTAACCGGATGGGTTCTAATGTTTTATTAATATTTAATAGCTTGACACAAAGCTCGTCCAAAGCCGTTTCATATTCTTCGTTATGGAGAAATTTGGCATAAATTCCGGATTCGCCGGTTTTTTTATGTTCCAACAACCAATTTGTTACATTATTATAAGCAGAAACGACGAAAATACGGTTATACATATTTTTTTCCGTTCGATTCCCTTTAATGATATTATTTAAACAATCGCCAAATTGCGACATAGAAGTTCCGCCTATTTTTTCTACTGTTAGCATACTCTGCTCTTTGTCATTTGTTTATTCCTCTTGAGGAATTGTACGAGAACAAACCCTTGTAATTTTTGTACAAAATTACTACATTTCGACCGATAAAAAAAGCTTTACTTGAGTCTATCGATCAAAAAAATATGCACAAAAACTTTGTAGTTCCCTTAAAATTATTTACTTTTGCAGCCCGAAATAATTGGAAAATAGTAATTAAACAAAAAATATATTGCAATGAAACAAGGACTTCATCCGGGATCTTATCGTCCGGTCGTATTTAAAGACATGTCGAATGACGACACATTTATCACTCGTTCTACCATCAACGCAAAAGAAACTATTGAAATAGATGGAGTTACTTATCCGTTGGTAAAAATTGAAATCTCCAATACTTCTCATCCTTTTTATACCGGTAAGCAAAAACTAGTAGATACTGCCGGGCGTGTTGATAAATTCATGAACCGCTACGGAAGCAGAAATAAAAAATAACAAAAACCGGCTTGATAAATTAAGTGCTTAAATTATTCTTGTTACTTTACGCAGTATAGTATGAATGTTTAGGTATCCGGCAAGCGATAATCATTTTCCATAGGAGTCGCACTCGTTGGTGTAATAACGGCATAATGTGCCGCATTTTGAGCAATCAACACCTGTAGAGGAGTGAGGTTGGCAGGAAAAAATGAGTTTCCTACAACATTGTTTCCTGTCAATGTTTCATACCAAGTACAGGCTACGGTATAACAGCCGTAGTCCTTATTTAATGATAGCCGTCCCTGCAAAAGCTATCGCCGAGAAAACTGCCGCGTCCGTTCTGAATCGCTGTTCCGGAAGGAATGACAATATCTATAGGGACAGCCGCAGCTGCTTGAAATACTGCATTAACAATCGCTTCATACATTTCTTTCTGATTATTGTTGTAATTGGCAAAACCCGGATGAGTTGAAGTTCCGGCATACGCCCAAGGCATGTGAACGGCATATTTGACATTCGCATTAGTCGCTTTGGATTTTACATAAGAAACAAGCTGAGTGAGATAAGGGAAATAACTTTCGTATATTCCCGCATTTTGGCTCACCTGTTGAAAAGGAATAAAATCCCAGTCTTCATCCTGAATAGCTTCCAACAAACCGGTATTTTCAGTAGTTGTTTTCACTCCTTGTTCATCTATTTTCCGGTAAGAATAAATATTTGAGCTATTATTCGCATTGGGTCGATTGTTAATTCGCTATCCCTCCTCTTATGTGCGGATTGACCGGAATGACGCAACTGCTTATCCGAATATTCTTTTCATCCGTAACCGTAGCCGGAACTGCACAAAAAGCGGTTGAAGTCATTTCGCAACTTACCGTTGCCTTGGGACGGTATTGCGCCAAATCGGTAAGCGTATAAGTTGATCCCGTACCGACCGAAGCGCCGTTGACTTTCCATACATACGACGGCGTGCCGCCATTGGTAGGCGTAGCGGTAAGCGCAATTTGCGTAACGGCGTCTTCGCAAACTTCAAAGCCCGTCGTACCGGCGGAGATAACAACCATAGGCGTTACGCTCGGATTGACGGTTAATACTGCTCCCGCACTCGCAACCGATGTGCAGCCCGACTGGCTAATTGTCACCGTATAGGTTCCGGCTACCGTAGCCGAATAGGTATTGGAAGCCGCTGAAGTAACCAGCGAACCTCCCCTGTACCAGGTATAGGTAGTCGACGCAAGGTTAGGCGTTGCCGTAAACGTTGTGCTGGTTCCGTTGCATATCGTCGCGCTGGAAGGAGAAATAACCGGCTGGTTCAAAATTACTTCCGTAATCACGTGCGCATTGCTTTGATCCGATGGACAGGCCAGGGAAGGCGTTACGTCGACGCTATAGGTGCCGGCCGACGTGGCGGTATAGGTCGGCGAATTGGCGCCGCTTATCATGCTGCCGTTTCGGTACCATCGAAACGATGGCGAGTTAATAGTTGAAGCATATTGCGCGGTTAATACCGTGCTGCCGCTGGTACAGATAAGGTTGGAGCCGCTAATCGAGGGCGTCGGCGCCGGCGGAAGCACATCGATAATATGCACCTGGCTTTCAAGCTGACATAAACCGTTATAAATTTCTACTTTGTAATACCCTTTATGGGCTTGAGTAGCCGAAGTGATAACGTAAGTCGGCGCCGTGGAAGAGAGCTGCGACCAGGAACCTGCTGTACCGGTGGAACTGTAATACCATTTGTACCATTGCACGGGTCCGATAGACAATACCGACAAGGTGACTTCCCTCCCTTCGCAAATTACGCCCGGCTGTATTTCGCCAACAATACCCACAAACTGTTCGTCCCCGTTGAATACATGCACATTCTGCGTCGTTATCGAACCGCACTGGTCTTTTACCTGAACGGTGTAATCGCCCGGAGTAATGCCGGGAAAAACATTGGATGTTTGAAAACCGGCCGGAGTATAGGTATTATCTGCGGCGCCGGCCACTTTGTAACGGTAGCTGAAAGGCCCCCGGTTACTGCTTGAGGTTACGTTGATGGTCATATTGGTTGAGCCGTTCGTACAGGATATGCCTCCCGAAAACGGAACGTCAATTAGCGGACGGATGTATTCGGGAATAACAATCGTTTCTTCAATAAGACAACTGTGGTCGGTGGGATAATAAGTAACCGATTTTCCATTGATTGTCTGCGTGGACACCGGAGTAAAGTAGGGATAAAAAACCACTTTGTAAGTACCTCCGGGCAAATCGTTTATTGTAGCCTGATAAGAGGTGCTGCCGTATTGGTAAGTTCTTGTGCCGATCTTTTCCGGCCCATCCACAATTAACATATAGTACCTGTATTGGTAATTGGTACTGCTTATTCTCGTTCCGTTCAAATGAAAGTAAGCCCTGCCGCTCAGCGAGTATTTTCCACAAACGGTGGGATAGTCCGTATAAGTCGGCTGTTCTGCCGCAAAGCCCGATACCGTTTTTGTCAGGGTGACGGGGGTTGTATAGGTACCGCATCCATAGTCGGCCGTTACATTATAGGTACCCCAAGGCAAATCCGTCCACAACCTTCCGGAAGAAGCAAGCGTTATGGGGGTGCGGGTAATGGCGGGAGTAGTCCCCGTTGCCGCAATGCTGTATGTTACCGATTGACCGGATACCGCTGTGAAATAGGCATAAATCCCGGTTGTATTATAGTCGCAGAAATGATAATTATAGCCGGTTACATAACTACTACTCGTAGTACTATAATCGTGCAAACGGTAGGTTGTTAGCGAAGACAAAACCGGTTGATCCGTTGTCGTTGTAAAATTCAGGGTTTGAGTAAAACCGCCTGTACCGGTGACCTCAACGGTATAGGCAGTACCCATCTGGAGACCATCGCTTCCTGTAAAAGTAACTGAAGATGTGGTCCCCGTAGTTGATTTTGTATCAATAACGTTTGCTCCCTGCTTTACTGTAAAGGTATAAGGGTTATTACAGTTAAAAGTTCGAATTTCCGTAGTACCGCTACTTCTGAGCGATACGGTTACCGAAGGATTATAAGTACAAAAATCAGTACGAGTATAAGTATTACTAGAAATGAAAAACGACGACTCCGGCGGCAATGTATATTCAGGCGAACGTGTTATGGCGCCAGTACAGGGGTGCTTTACTTCAACCACATATCTATCTCCATTGGCTTGGGTGCGATCATAATTGGATAGGGTAAAAAGTGGCATACTCCACCCGCTAAGCCAGCCGTTCGTGTTGTATATCCCTGACCCTGCCGGATATTCAACCCTGAATTGTATGGATGAATAATAGCTGGACGGATTAAACGTTGTAGAGGTAGTAGTTGAAGTAGTTTGATCGTAAGTCGTAATGTCCAAATCGGTATAGTAATAATACATATTTAAAGTAGTACAATTTCCTACTGTCCCATAAATATAACTATTAACGTTTGATCTCGGACAAGCCAGGGCTGTAAATGAAATATTACTCAATTGGTAATTATCCCCGTTAACCGCAACAGAGGTACCCGGTATATTTTGCTGCCACTGACCGCAAGCATCCTCTATTTCAAACACATAATTACCGGTAACCAAGTCTGTAAAAGAGGCTGTTTTTGATGAGACCGTAGAGGTAATCGTTTTTTCCTGAAAATTATAAGGAGCGTTTTGATTGGTTATCTTCACGCGAAACGGCGATTTTCCTCCCGTAAATGTAATATTCATCGTTCCGTTCGGTGCACAATTTACCCCCGATGTATAACCGGTTGTCGGAGCATTTGCCGAAATCGGCACATACGAAGTAGTCACTGTAATTGTTTTTGTAATGGGAATTCCCGCCGTGGTGGCGTCGTATACACCCACCGTGTAGGTGCCCGGAAGCAGATCGGAAAAAACGTTCGACTCTTGCGGCGCCGTATTTTGCCCTGCAGTCGGATAGTTAATCAGCGAGTAGGTTACCGGAGCGACAGCGTTCGTAACGTTCGCCGTAATCTTGCAATCGCTCACACAGGTGCCGTTGGTTGCAGTAAGCGTCAGTGTAGGAGTCGCTTGCATGGTGTATGTACAAAACAAAAACAGCAGAATGAAAGCCGGCCGCAACCGGTTATTGCTTATTGCAGGTATTGTTTTCATACGTAAACAAGTGACGAATGACAAGTTAACGAGTTGATGAGTAAACGAATACCCATTTTCTTGCGCTTGGGTGTGTGAAATACATGAATGTTTCATAGCTCATTTAAATGATTCCTTGTTGTTTAATGGGGAGACAATGGTGTAAAAAGAAGAAAACGGCTAAACGCCTGTTCACCGCTGGAAAATAAACCAGAAGCAGGGTTTCCGCCTGCCGCGAAAGAATGCAGTTGTTCGAAATATCCACGGAGGCCAGGGGTTCGAACACCTTATCGAATATTTCGTTGCGTTCGGAATCATATATGCCGATCGTATCGGCCACTGTACCATTCGGAAGCGTAAATAGGAAAAACAAATTACCGGTTTCTTCTTCTTCTCTGACAGTTACAAGAAGGGTTTCTTCTATTACCGGATGAGAAATAAGCCATACGGCGGTATCGTTTCTAAGTTCATAAACGCCCTCATCGCTTAGGCCTATGGCTATTTGATTGGGAGTCAGGTATCTTCCGTATGCGAAATAGTTCTTCTGACCATCCAAGATGTACATTTCTTCATTTGTCGGCAGCCTGTCGTCCAACTGCGCCCGGCTTAGATGTGCTAAACAAAGGCAGCTTGCTGTAATTAAAAATAATTTTAGTTTCATTTTTTATTTTGCATTATAAAACATTTTTCAAAATGTCGTAGAGACGCGATTAATCGCGTCTCTACATGGGTTAACTGCATTGGGGAGACTGTTAATTCGCTACCCGCCCCCGGATATGCGGATTGACCGGAATGACGCAACTGCTTATCCGAATATTTTTTTCATCCGTAACCGTAGCCGGAACTGCACATAAAGCGGTCGAAGTCATTTCGCAACTTACCGTTGCCTTAGGACGGTACTGCTTCAAATTGGTAAGCGTATAAGTCGTGCCCGTACCGACCTGAGCGCCGTTGACTTTCCATACATACGACGGCGTACCGCCGTTGGTAGGCGTGGCGGTAAGCGCAATTTGCGTAACGGCGTCTTCACAAATCTCAAAACCCGTTGTACCGGCCGAGATAACAACCGAAGGCGTTACATTCGGGCTAACGGTAATAGCCACGGAGGTACGCGAAGAAGATTCGCAACCATCGGTATTTACAGCCGCGACGTAATAATTCGTCGAGGCCGAGGGAGCAGTGAGATTGGCTATTGTTCCCGAACCAACCGCCGAACTCCCCAGCAGTGTGCCGGACGCATCGTATACTTTATAGTAATAACCCGTAACCACAGAAGATACCGTTATCGAAAACGCAGCTCCCGAGCAGAGCGTGGAAACCGGATTTACCGACGGAGGCGCCGGCAGACTGATTATAGTGACAGTGACCGTCACTTTACTGCTTTCGCAACCGGTTGTATTATTTACCTGGCTCACATAATAAGTAGTTGTACCTGAAGCGGAAGTACTGATTGTGGCAGGAGGAATAATTGCCGTTGTTCCGTCGCTGCCATACCATTTGAGCGTATTTCCGGTCGAAGCCGCAGCGCCCGTAGCCGATACCAACGACATTGACGACGCATTCTGACAATACGAAATAGTCGGATTGCCTACCGTAGGAAGAGTCGGCAAGTCATTCACAGTTAAAGTAATGCTTTGCTGAAGAGCCGTACCGCAATATTCCGGCGTGACTGTAACCGTATAAATTCCTTCCATAGACTCGGTCACGTTATTGAGCGTTGGATTTTGCTCGTTGGAAGTAAATCCGTTGGGTCCTTCCCAGAAATAGGTAGTGGTTCCGAGCGTAACACAACGAAGTTGAATGCTGCCGCTCGCGCAAACCGTATTATCCGTATTTCCCGTATACACAATAGAAGCCGTCGATAAATCAATCAGTTGTACCGCTTGGCTAAACATATTGCCGCAAGCGTCGATAACTCTTATGGTGTAAGTGTCGCCCGGCCCGCCATACGTAAAATGGGCGGCTCCGGATGCCGTAATGTCCTGTACACCGGCAATTTTTGCGGTATTTGCCGCATTCCAAAGCTGGTAGGTATAAGGCGCTTTCCCGTTTTGGGCGGCAATCTTAATATTTCCGATGCTTTCGCCGTTGCACACATAGGCCGAAGTTACCGCCGTATTCAATTGAAGAGGCTGAGGAACATAATTAATAGTCACCTCGCGCAATACGCAGCCGACGACGCTGTTTGTCGTCATAATCCCCAATTTGTAAACGCCGGATTGCGACAGGATAAAAGAACCTCCACCCGGAGCAAGAACGGTGTTTTTATCATAGCCCTCCGGGCCGGATGTTAAACGGTAATAAGTAGTCGTATAACTTCCCTGATATTTTACCCTTCCTGAGGGAGTTATCGTTACGTTACAATCTTCCGCAGAACTATAACTCAATTCGCTACCGTCGTACGCTCCGGGGAAATTAAGCGTTGCAGTTAGTGGCGATCCGCAACCATAGTCGATCGTTAACGTATAGATTCCTGCCGGCAAAGTCGTTTCAGGAAAATTATAATAATAAGATGATGATGTTGTTATCGCAGTTTGTGTCGAATACCCGGCAGGTCCTGTAACTGTTAGATTTGTTCCTACCGGAAAGTAATAACTGGAACTACCGGTATAAGCACGAAGTGTTCCCTTGTTTTCAAGACAATTACTAGCTGAATTTAATGTCAAAGTATGTGCATATACAGTACGACTCCGTGTGATAGTTGTCGAATACGTAAAGTTTTCGCTGGTATTCGTTGCGGTGAGTGTATAATTTACATTGTAGTCCAAATTAATTCCTGCTGACGGCAGATTGCTGTTGGTGGTAACAGTTGCAGTATGTATTACTCCGGCTGTCGGATGCGTTATGGTAACCGACAAAGGATAACATACCGGAAACTTATATTTAAAATTATAATCACAATTATTATTTGTGTATGAAAATTCAGGAACCGGACGACTCCGTGATATAGTTGCCGAATATGTAAAGTTTTCACTGGTACTCGTTGCGGTGAGTGTATAATTTACGTCGTAGTCCAAATTAACTCCCGCTGACGGCTGACTACCACTGGAGGTAACGGTATTAGTATGTACCACTCCGGCTGTCGGGTGAGTTATGGTGACTGTTAAGGGATAACACATAGAAAAATTATATTTATAATTATATGTATTACAAGCATCTACATACGCATGGGGACTTGGAAGATTTCGACTACTAATCGCTGTACTCAAGGTCGTTCCCTGATTATCGGTAGTTGTTAATGTATATGCTACGCCGTATTCCAAATTAGGTACGGTCACTTGACCGTATGCTCGATCCATGCTGCTCCATACTGTTGAATTATCTGAACTTTTTTTTACCTCATAATCAATCGGATAGCACCACATGCCATCATAGTCGGTCCATGGAATGAAGCGATAGGAATAAGCATTACATCCTGTATAATCAGTGTAACCTGTACCTGTATGATAGGTAGGCTTCTTAAGATTGGTGGTAAATGTTTGATAAGTAGAGCAACCTTTTACACGCAGATGCGCTTTTAAACTATTGGAAGTATAAAAATCGGCATACGTATATGAGCCGAGATCCATTGACAAAGAACCGCTATTCCATGTTTTCCATGTAACGGGCGTACCGTTCGAAAGACTTACTTCATACATACCGTCGGTATAATAACGGTAGTAATCGGCGTTGCTATTGGAAACAGTGCCCGAATTCCAAGTAAGGAGATTACAACTGGGATTATTACTAACAGGACGAAACACAGTTTGGCCGGTACTTAAAGTCGGATATCCGCTAATAGAACCCAATGTAAATTGTACCGAAGCAGTGTAGCAGCCGTCGTTTACTTCCATGGTATAATTCCCCGCCGGATAATTAGAACCGGCTAAAGTATAGTTATTTCCGCTTTTAGTTGCGGTTACAGTTCCTAAACTAACTCCCGCCGGAGCCGAAACGATATGGAATGTAAAAGTTCCGCTTCCGCGGGTTACATTCAGTACAATGATGCCCGTAGCGCAATTGTCGTAAGACTTCCGCGAGTCACCCGCAGCAAAAGTAGCTATCGGTACCTGGTAATTACCGCCGACCGTAACGTTAGTAATGGTTTTCATCACGTCATAATTCGCGTCTATGGAGCAAAAGGCGCGCACCGTCAAATCGTAATTACCGGAAGGAATCCCCGTTAATACATTATTCGATTGAGGGGCTATGAAAAAATCGCCGCTGACGGCCGACAGACCGTATTGTATATTGATTAAATTAGTTGTATTACCATTCAAAGTTACCGTAATTGTTCCGTTGGATTGACAAGTGGACGGCGTCGGAGTTGCGGTAACCGTAAAATCCTGGTTGCAGGTTTGCGCAAATGTACGGCAAACGGAAAGGATCAAAATCAATATGAAACAAGGGTATGTGATCTTACTTTTCATTTTTTTTTGTTTATTAAACTAGGATGATGTATTATAATTCTATTAGGATTGTTTGTTCAATGTAATAACGAGTTTGCCCCAGAGGGGGAAATCGTACCGGCTATCTCCAAACGGGAAATCAAAGGTAAAAATGAGTGCATCGCCCTTTACCGCATACGAGTAGGGCTGTATCGGAATGGAGAGCGGCAGTTCGCGTTCTTCCACTATTTCCACTTGTTTTATAAGGCTTAACAGATTATTATCCAAGTAAAAAGGATTGTTTCCAAAAGCGCCTATAGTACAAACGATGCTTCCTCCCGAAATCTCTATTTCCCTGAAAACCGTTTCGAAAGGGAAGTCAACGGTATTTAAATCATCCAACTGCTCGATCGTCTTTATTTCGACCGGAATGCCGTTGTCGTCGCCGTAACGGAAAGATTTAAATTCCGCTTTTTCAAAAAACCATACGCCTTCCAGCTTATTCTCTCTTACGTAAGTGTTGAATTCCACAGGATTTGACTGAGCCTTGTTCGTTTGCACGAAAAGCAAACAGCCGAATAGCGCTAAAAATAATTTTGTTTTTTTGAAGTTAAAAAAAAGAAAAACTCCAAGATAATTATCAATATTCTTCTCCATTTTTTTGTTTTTTATGTTTATTTATGCAATAATTAGACCCCCTAATTGCCTATTTTTTTATTTTATGACATTAAAATCAAAGATACACTTATTTCGACGTAAAATTAGTAAAAAAAATGATATACGCAGTAAATAAAGATTGTTTTTTCTCCGCCTTGCATTTTTTGAAAAAACACGAGATGTAAGAAGTTATACTTCACACAGGGATAATTTTGTGTATTATACAG
Source organism: Dysgonamonadaceae bacterium (assembly GCA_031275735.1). Taxonomy (GTDB): domain Bacteria; phylum Bacteroidota; class Bacteroidia; order Bacteroidales; family Azobacteroidaceae; genus Azobacteroides. The sequence continues at coordinate 89,289 of JAISOJ010000077.1, read as the reverse complement.
GAGAAAGAAAAAAGGAGAAAAAGAGAAAAGAAAAAGAGAAAAAGAGAAAAGAAAAATTACAATGTGTTCTTTACAAGCAACAAAATGATGCGCGTCTCTTTCCTTTTCTCCTTATTTATTACGTATAAAACTATATTGGGCATATATATATACCTCATGCGGTATGGTTTTGTTCCCATACAAATGTCTCATTTTCGCTTTGTTGAATCTTTTTTCATTATTTTTTTATTGTTTTTCGATAAAAAATTTGTTTTATTCAAAAAATAGTACTTACCTTTGCATATCGAAAAACGATAAATAATTATTGAAAAAATTGTATATGCACATGAGCAAAAAATTGTATGTTTATTGTATTTGTCTGGCAATTATATACGTCGTATCTTTAGGACACGGCATTTACGAAATGCTGGATGCCGGAATCGGCGGCTTCAAATTGGCGCAAAGGGAATTTGGCGACGCCAACGTTACCGTATCCCCTTATCAGGTTTTGGGATTGCACTTGCAACCGAATGACGGGATTGCTACTTTTCCCTCCACTATTTTAAATGAAAAAACAGGCGAAAACATGCGCCTCGAAATACGGGAATCACTTTTGTTTCTCACGCAGTTGCCCGAATCGATTCCCCTGTACGTAAAAGTATTGAAAATAATCTACCTGTTATTGACGTTCGCATTTTCCGCCATTTTCATTTATTTGCCTTTTATTATTTACAGGATAATAAAATCGGTTTCCAAAGAACAGTTTTACCACAAAAAGAATATCAACAATTTGAAGAAAGTAGGTATTATATCGTTGTTCGGTTTTGTAATAAAAGTGATTACAGGCTTTATAATGAATATGGAAGCCGCTTTTTACGTGCAGGTCGAGGGATATAAAATTGCTTTCAGGGAATATAATTATTCATTTCTTTTTATCGGATTGGTTATCCTCGTCTTATCGGAAATCATCAGTTATACGACAGGCATGAAAGAAGAAGTCGATTTAACCGTTTAATAGCTGTAATATGTCGATAATCGTAAACTTGGATGTAATGATGGCTAAACGGAAAATATCACTCAACGAACTTTCGGAAAAAGTGGATATAACGCCGGCCAATCTTTCCATACTGAAAACCGGTAAAGCGAAAGCAATCCGTTTCAGTACGCTGGAGGCTTTGTGCAAAGAACTGAATTGCCAGCCGGGAGACATTCTGGCTTTTGAGAACTAAAAACTAATGCTAAGTTAACTCTCTTCTGTCATCCCGCGCTTGACGCGGGATCCCCTGAAAAACGAGCAGGATTTACAGGGGATTGCGGGTCAAGTCCGCAATGACAGGGTTAACATGAAACTAAAAATTAAAAACTAAAAACAATTTAAAATTATATGATTTATGAAATTTCTTGAACATGCATTCAATCAACCCAATCAGTTTTGGAGGTATTTACTTGTTTTTGCGGGCGCCTTTTTAGGCGGACAAATAATCGGTTCAATCCCGCTGGCGTGCGTCATCGCGGTTAAAACGTTCTCAAGCGGCATAGTTCCTCAAGATGCAAACCTCGTGGTTAATTTATTGGAACTCGGTATTTCGAAAAATCTACTGCTTTTTTTGATAATGCTTGGTCCGGTAACGTCTTTGATATGTACAATACTCTTGATTAAACTGTTACATAAAAGCGATTTTTCGGAAACCGTCAACGGTACGAAAAAATTACGGATTCGCCGCATAATAAGCGGGGCTGCTGTGTGGGGGATATTGATGGCGGCCTATTTATTGATAGACAATCTTATCAATCCTGGCGACTACATTTTGCAATTCGATTTGTTCAAATTTATCCCTTTACTACTTATCTCTCTTGTTTTTATTCCGCTTCAAACAACTTCCGAAGAACTCCTGTTACGCGGTTATCTGGCGCAAGGAATTGCCGGTTGGACTAGAAGCCGTTGGTTGGCGCTTCTCATCCCTGCTCTGGTATTCGGATTAATGCATGCTTTCAATCCGGAAGTGGAAACATTCGGATTTTGGCAAACCATGCCTCAATATATTTTCTTTGGTTTGATTTTCGGATTGACAGCCATACTGGACGACGGTATTGAATTGGCCATAGGAATACATGCCGCCAACAATGTCTTTTTGTCCCTATTTACTACGCATACTGCTTCCGTTCTTCAAACCGACGCTGTGTTTGAACAAATTAACATTAATCTCGAAAAAGAAACACTGATGTTGTTTTTCAGCGGAATCATCGTAATCGTTTATTTTGCATGGAAATACAAATGGAATTTCAAAATATTGAACAGGAAAGTTGACGAGTTAACAAGTTAACGAGTAAACGAGTAAACGAACCCGTCACTCGTCAACTTGTTTACTCGTTTACTTGTTTGCGCATCTATTATAAACAATAAAAAAAACAAATGTAATGAAAAGTTTCTTTAAAATGATGTTTGCCTCCACATTGGGAGTCATCATCGCAAGTGTAATTTTATCGATATTCTCTTTTGTTATCTTTATCGGGATAGCAGCTTCGCTTGGAAGCAGCCCCGCATATAATCTGCAAGAAGGGAGTATCCTCAAGGTCAGTCTCGAAGGGATTATCAATGAACGGGAAAATGAGAATCCTTTCGATTTCCTGTTTCACGACTCATCCCTGAAAACCTACGGACTGAACGACATCCTTTCCGCCATCAAAAAAGCGAAAGACAACGAAAAAATCAAGGGGATTTATCTCCATGCAGGCTATACCATAAGCGGTTACGCCTCTATGGAACCCATTCGCAAAGCCTTGCTGGATTTCAAGGAAAGCGGAAAATTCATTATTGCCTACGGCGAACATTTCAATCACCGTTCGTATTACGTGGCTTCGGTTGCCCACGAGATTTTCATGAATCCGCAGGGCGGACTCGATTTCAGAGGCCTGGCCACTTCCATTCAGTTCAACAAAGGGATTCTCGAAAAATGGGGCGTCGAAATGCAGGCCTACAAGGTGGGTACCTACAAATCGGCGGTGGAACCCTATATTCAGGATAAAATGAGCGACGCCAACAGGGAACAGGTGACGGCTTTTCTGAACGATATTTGGGGAAACCTGCTGAAAGGTATTTCCGAAAGCCGCGGCATTTCCGTCGAACAGCTGAACCGCTATGCCGACGAATGCCTGATTTTCGCCCGTCCGCAAACCGTTCTCGATTACAGACTGATTGACGGGCTGAAGTACGGCGACGAAGTGGAAACTTACCTGAAAGAAAAGCTGGAACTGAAAGCCGGCGACAAACTGAAAATCGCAGGCGTGAAAGATTTGAAAACCGTTCCCGGCGCAAAGAAGAAAATCGGCAAAGACAAAATCGCCCTCCTCTATGCCGATGGAGATATTGTCGATGACGCAGTCCCCGCTTTTTATTCCGAAAGCAGTATCACCGCCAAAGAATATGTCAAGGAACTGAACCGGTTGAAAGAAGACGAAACAGTGAAAGCCGTCGTTTTCCGCGTCAACTCCCCCGGCGGAAGCGGTTATGCCTCCGAACAGATCTGGCACGCGGTGAACGAATTGCAGAAAGTAAAACCGATCGTCGTCTCCATGGGCGATTATGCCGCTTCCGGAGGCTACTACATTGCCTGCGGCGCGAACCGGATTATCGCCGAACCCAGTACGCTGACCGGCTCCATCGGCGTTTTCGGACTGATTCCCAACGGCGCACAGCTGGCTAAAAAAATGGGCGCTACCCACGACGGCGTTTCGACCAACAAACATGCCAATTTTGCCGACGACGTTTTGTCCATTCCTCTGCTGGGCATCGGACTGCTGCCCGCACGTCCGCTGAACAGCGAAGAAGGCGCTTTGATACAGGCCTACGTCGAACGCTTTTACGACGTATTCCTCTCGCGCGTTTCCGAAGGACGGGGGAAAACCAAAGAGGAAATCGACGCTATCGGACAGGGGCGCGTCTGGACAGGCAACCAGGCTTTGGAACTGGGCCTGGTGGACGAGCTGGGCGGTATCGACCTTGCCGTCAAAGCGGCTGCAGAACTGGCCGAAATCGAGGATTACAGCATCGGGGAATATCCGGAGCAAAAGGATTTCTTTCAGAGCCTGCTGGAGGAATCGACCGAAAGCGTGAGCGAAAGAGTATCGCAAACCTTTATGGGTAAGGAGACTTTCGTACAAAAAAGAATCTTGAACGCCTGGCAAAATTACGATTACCGACAAGCAGTGATGGAAGTAAGAGTGAAGAACTAAGTGTTAAGAACTATGAATTAAAAATTATGAGAACAGGAAAATTAGTATTAGTAATCGGTTTATTATCGCTTTTTATGACAGCAAAAGCACAAATCGCAGGAGACTGGAAAGGTACGTTAAACGTACAGGGTATGGAACTGGAAGTTATCTTCCACATCAGCGAATCGGAGGGCGCATATTCCGCCACACTGGACGTTCCTTTGCAGGGAGCCTCCGGTATCCCGCTCGAAACGGTTCAGTTTGAAGACAATCAGTTGACTGTCACCCAGTCGCAGTTGCAAATGTCGTACAGGGGAACGTTTGCCGGCGAAACGATTGAAGGAAACTTTGAACAGGGCGGCATGACTTTACCCCTGACTTTGAACAAATTCGAAAGCCGGTTGCCGGGCAATACTTCCCTCCCTTCCACCGAAGAGGAGCTGGCCGAACTGATCGCCTGGGATAAAGGCGATTTCAAGTACAAAGTGGAGGACTATTTCGCCCGTCCGAAAGCGTCGGCCTTCCAGCTTTCGCCCAACGGGAAATACATGTCGTACCGTGAAAAAGACGAAAACAACAAGCGCCACGTCTTTGTCAAGGAAATTGCCACGGGCAAAACACAGCGCATCATCGAAGAAAAAGAAGAACTGGTGCGGGGCTACGGCTGGATAAACGACGAACGCCTGATTTATGTTATGGATCGGGGCGGCAACGAAAATTACCATATCTACGCCACCGGCATCGACGGCGGCAACACGCTCGACCTCACGCCTTTCGACGACGTAAGAGCCGGAATCCTCAACATGCTGAAAGAACAGAAAGACTTCATCATCATCCAGATGAACAAAAACAACAAGCAGGTATTCGAACCCTACAAACTGAACGTCGTTACGGGAGAAATGGTGCAACTGTACGAAAACAAGGACATTGCCAACCCGATACAGGGGTATGACTTCGACAAGGACGGGGAATTGCGCGCGTATACGAAATTAGTCAACGGGATTGAAGTGGAATTGTATTACAAGGATTTATCGACCGATACATTTCGACTGGCAAAGCGAGCGAAGTGGGATGATACGTTCGGCATCATCGGTTTCAATTATTCTTCGGACAATAAGGACGAAGCGTTTGTCGTGACGAACCTCGACAGCGACAAGGCGCGTATCGTACTCTACGACTTCAAGAAAGAAACGGTTGTCAGAGAGGTATTTTCCAATCCCGACTTCGACGCCGCAGGCATGTCGCGTTCACGCAAGCGCAATTACGAAACAGATTACTTCTCGTATGAAGGCGAAAAAAACGTAACCGTTCCCGTCAGCAAATTCTACACCGACCTGCACAAGCGCATGGAAAAGGAATTTAAAGGAAAAGAATTTTCCATAGCCGATTTCGACGACGACGAAAACACGTTCCTGATAACCGTACAGAGCGACAAGTTGTACGGCACCTATTATCAGTACGACGTCAAAACAAAAAAATTCACGCTTCTCTACGACCTGATGCCGCAACTGAAAGAGGAAGACATGGCGGAAATGCGTCCGATAACGTTCAAAAGCCGCGACGGGCTGACGATTCACGGATACATCACCCTGCCGAAAGCGGCGCTGGAAGGCAAGAAAGTTCCGTTGATTGTCAATCCGCACGGCGGACCGCAACAGGTTCGCGATTCGTGGGGTTTCAATCCCGAATCTCAACTGTTTGCCGGTCGCGGATATGCTACGCTGCAAGTGAACTTCCGCATTTCGGGCGGTTACGGCAAGGAATTTCTGCGCGCCGGATTCAAACAGGTAGGCCGTAAAACGATGGACGATGTGGAAGACGGCGTAAAATACGTCATCGAACAGGGCTGGGTGGACAAGGATAAAATCGCCATTTACGGCGCCAGTCACGGGGGGTATGCCACGCTCATGGGACTGATAAAAACGCCGGATCTGTATGCCTGCGGGGTTGATTATGTGGGCGTTTCCAACATCTTTACCTTCATGAAATCCATTCCCGAATACTGGAAACCGTTCCTGACCATGCTAAAAGAAATATGGTACGACACCGACCTCGCGGAAGAAGAGGCAATCGCACGGGAAGTATCGCCGGTATATCAGATCGATAAAATCGGGAAGCCGCTGTTTGTGATTCAGGGAGCGAACGACCCGCGCGTCAATATCAACGAATCCGACCAGATTGTCAGCCAGTTGAGAGCGAAAGGTTTTTCCGTCCCCTACCTGGTGAAGTACAATGAGGGACACGGGTTCGGCCATGAGGAAAATACCCTCCAGATGTATAAGTGTACGCTGGGATTTTTGGCAAGAAGCTTTTCGGGAAAACGGTAATTAACCTCAATTTGTGTAAAATTCTGTGCCTTCTCCGCGTTTCTCCAGATAATCCATTATACAGGGAAACGCAGGGAAGGCACAAAGTTTAAAAATAGGTAGTGATATATTTATTTACACCAATCCATCTATTTCAGGGTGATCACATTCAGAAAACCCATCATAAATATATACATCATTCTTGAATAAACCAAAATCACATAGTAAACTCATCACGATTTTTGTTTGCAAGCAATACTTTCTTTTTCTTCGGCGCACTATTGGATAAAAGGAAATTATTTGCTTGTATTGGTTGTCTGTTTGTAGCATCAATAGCTTTTTCTGTAAGAGGCTGTCTCAAAAGTGCGTCATCCCGCGTCAAGCCTGCAATGACAAGCACACCACAAGGGGCTTTTGAGACAGCCCTTTCTCCTTTTTCCGTTTCTCCTTTATTTAATAATCAATTTACGAATTACTTTTTCTCCGTTATTTTGAATCTGAATAAAATAAACTCCTTTTTCATAATGCAAATCCAATGTTATTTTACCGTCTACCGGTACAGAGCGCTGTTCAAGCACTCTTCCCGATAAATCCAATATACTAATAACCGAATGTTTTTTTACTGAAGATAAATACACTATACCGGAAGTCGGATTAGGATAAACGATTACTGTTTGGTTATCCCATTCCTGGAGTTTAGCTCCATTTCCCGTAGTAAACGAAATAACAATATCTTCCTGGTAACCATCAATTGTTCCTCCAGGCACTAATAAAGTATAAGAAGTCTTTTCAGCGAGTCTTTCATGACTGATTACCAATTTATTACCGGAAATATACGGGTTAATAGACGCTTCTTCCTCTCCTTCGTCTTCAAGCAGTCGAATACCGCTCAAATCCGATCCGCTTATTGCTCTATTGAAAGTTATCACAATATCTGCAATTAAATCCACTTCCTCGTCTCCGTCTTCCACATTAGTATCAATAATGTCGAGATTCGCTATATAAGGCGTATAAAGTCCCACAATTTCGGTATTATTTCCCAAAACGCCTAAGTCTGTAGCAGAACCCGTCAATGGGTCTATTTCAATTAACCGGCTTTCCGAAGCATTAGTCATTGCCCAAAACAATCGTCCGCTATTGTGGTCGAATGCCATTGATTGATAATAATAAGGTTGTATTCCCATACTATTTATACGTGTTACTCCCGCGTTTTCTTTGTTTATCGAACAAAAATAACCCTCCGAATCTACACCGTACAACGTCCCGTTCAAATCACAAGCAAGCGTACTAAAATTATCTCCTGTATTTCCAATCTGAGTAGTAGCGCCGGTAGAAAGATCTATTGTGTATAATTCCGAAACTCCGGATTTAAACAAGGCATACATGGTATTTGTCGAATAGTCGTAAGCCATATCGATCGGAACTTTCGTTACCGGTATTTTTGATTCTTCTTCCCAATTACTTGTCAATATAATAAAATTAGCCGGGGAAGAAGCAGGAGTAATTGAATAAGCATATATATGTTCATCAAAATATTCGCCTGCAAAAACATAATTGTCCCCATCTCTATAATCGCTTACGGTAGTAACATTAGAAGGGGTATTTGAATTGAACGATACGACATTGCAGGCGTCTTCATTCTCATCCTCATAAATCCGGTAGCCGTATAATGTGATATCCTTCCGGTAATGAAACGAAATGGAAGTATTATCATTATCCGGGTTTGAATCATTATTTAATAAAGTATAAGCTAATAATGTATAATCGCCGTATGCCGATACGTTCGCTTTTTCATTGAAAACGACTATACCCGTTTTTCCCGACGGAATATTTACGTTAAAATCTTCTTCTATAGCCGGTTGATTGTTTAGACTATAAGCAACGCGAATAGACGTAAGCAAAGTTGCTCCATGGTTCGTTATTTCCACTCTTACTTCCGCCGCTATATCTCCTCCTTCTAAAGGTGATAAAATCCTGCTCACTCCCGCATCGTAAGGCGGAAGCTCTGCAATGTTCAGATCATCCAAATACCATTCATGGCTCAAACGACCTTGGTAACGGAAAGCAATATAAATCTCTTGTCCGGCATAATCATGTAAGTTAATGATTGATTTTTCCCAGCTTTCCGTAACCGTAACGGGCGACCATACTTCATTAAAATCTCCACTTTCCGGATCAGGACTGCCGGTCGAAATACTAACGCTATTTTTACCTCCTAAATAATAATAATAATAAGCCTCGTAATTATACGACCAGAATGATAAGGCATAAATGCCTTCGTCTTCTTCAGGAATAGCTATTTTAGGCGTAACCATCCATCCGTCTTGATTTCCCATATTCATAGAATGTTGAACGGAGTATTCGCCCGAATGAGACAAATTAGACACTCTTCGCCATACCGAGAAGCCGTCTGCATCCAAATCGAAAGTGCTCCAGCAAGGAAATAGCGATTCTTCAAATCCATAATTATACGGGTTATCAGACGATACCGTAATTTTACATATTCCGTAATTAGTCACTTGCACGGTTGCCGTATCATTGTCATACGCGTCTTCGTCTTCCATATCCGTATAAGCTTTGATAGTATAAGTTTTTAATTCCGAAAGATTTACTTTGTCGGTAAACGTATAGGTAATCTCAGCCGAGGGAGCAATTGTACCGGCAATTATGTCGTTGCCAATTAATACTCCATCCACTTCAAATTTCACCGGAATATCGAAAATAGCTTGTGCTCCCTCATTTTTCACTTTGATTTTTACTATTTCTTCTCCTAAGTCATTACCACTGATCGGCGATAGAATAGCCGTAACCGAGGCGTCTTTAGCGGAAAGCTCCCGCAAGATAATATCGTCGATAAATATACCGTTGGCCGGATAACCGGTATAATAGTGAATGACAACATACTTTGTATTTTCAGGGAAAACGGCAGAATATTCCATCCATTGCGAAGTTCTTCCTTGCTCAATAGGCGTTTTCCAAAGAATACTTTCTTCCCATTCACTGCTCCCCGGCTGTGCATCGGAGGCTGTATATCCTATCCGGAAAGTTTCGATCGTATTATCAGAAATAAAATAGTAAAATCGAAACGTTTTTTCAGCGCCTTGCCCGGAGAAGCGAGGCGTAATCAAATACTGGTTAAAATCATTATCGTCACTCCCCGCATTGGAAGCAAAATGCCAAGAATATTCGCCTGTCCGAGCCCGGGCGCGGCTAACGTCCGGATGATTGGACGGAGCGCCCTGAATAGTCCAACAAACAAGATTAGCTGCATTTTCAAAACTTTCGGTAAAAGGCAACGAAAATATACAATCGCCATAATTGATCACTTCGGTAGTTTTCGTGTCATTATCCGGATTTTCGTCTCCGGACAAGATCGTAGAAACTTTGATGGTATGTTTTCCTAACTCCGAGAGGTCGGCTTTTGCATTAAACGTATAAATAGTATCCTGCATACAGGCAAATGGCCCGTAAATCGTTTCAACAGGTTTTTCTTCGCCATCTACTTCCAATTTGACCGGGATTTCGGAAAGCGCTTCCATACCCGTATTCTGTATTCGAATTTTCACTCTTTCATTTGCTGTGAGGTTGGGAGCGGTAAGCGGTTCCAAGATAGCCGCCGTTCCTGCGTCTTTCTCCGGGAGTTGACTAATCGTAATATCGTCGACATATAAATAAAAGCGATAAACAGTATGATAATAAATAGCAACGAATTTGGTATCAGGAGGAAGAATCCTGAAATATTCCTTCCAACCATAAGTAGGAGAATACCCAAAATTATCTATCCAAATGAAACTGGATGGAAGACTGTCGGTTGTGGAATATCCTACGCTAAATCTTTCCGATTCGTACTGAAGGGTATTATAATAGAAACGAAGGGCTTTGTTTGTGGAAGTAGACGCTAGGCGGGGACTAATTAAATACTGGTCGTAATCGTTTGCCAAACTGTATGAGCTAAAACGCCAAGAATAAGTTCCGCTATGAGCTACATCGTCGGATTGCATCGGTTTGTTCGATTCTTCAGAATATAAATTAGTCCAACAATTCATTTGAGAATCATCTTCAAAATCAAACGTTTGGGGAAATGTTGAAATCATGCAAGGGTCAATACCCAGAAAAACGGTTTGTTTTACGGGGGTACCTGCATCTCCATTCGTTACCCCATACACGGTATAAGTATAATCTCCACGTTCGGGAACATTGGAGTCTGTCCACACAACGGGAGTTCCGATTCCCGGATCACTTATCTTGTGAATAATCACGCCATTTCGTTCAATATAAATCGAATCAAGTGCTGTCAATGCATTTCCGGATTTAGCATATTCTGGGTTCGTCCAATTGAGCGTAGCTGAAAGCGTTCCGTCGGCGCCGGGAGTAACGCTGAAACCGGAAGGCGACAACGGTATATTAAAATTGGTATAATAAGGCGCATGCAGCGCTATCAGCTCAGAGCTTGTTCCTATTAAGCCCTTAAAAGTCGCCGCTCCGGTTGTTTTATTAATTTCGTAAAGTCCTCCGTCAGAAACAGAACTGATAAAAGCCCAATACAATTTACCGGTATTATGATCGAACGCCATCGATTGAAAAAAATTCCCCGGCGTTAATCCTGTAGAACCCACCCATGTAGCAGCGCCGGTCGTTTTATTTATGGTATAAAGATTACCATCCAAAGTTACTCCATAGAAGATGCCGTCGACGTCGATAGCAAAAGCCAATATATCCAAATCTATAGTACAAACCAAATTAAGTTCCGCAGTTTTCGTATTGATTGTAAATAAAGCTGTTAGTGATGAAGAGATGATTCCGTACATGGTTTCGGTGGAATAATCGTAAGCCATATCCGACATGGACCAGGCAATCGGTACGGTCGAAACTACTTCCCATGTATCGGTAGCTATTCGTAACAGATTTTGGGGATATTGAGAGCCTAAATAGTTATAATAGCTTGTTAAATAAATATCGCCCTTCATAAATTCTCCACTATCAAACATATTATAGGCGTTTTCAAGATAATTAATTTCCCTGAATGTGTTTATTTGGTTTACAGAAACCGGATTATCGGACGGAAATGAAACAAAACCCATTCCATCGGAAGGATATGTCCGGTATCCGTACAATGTTTCTTCGATAGGCGCATCCACCTGCAATTTCCCATCGCCATTCTTTCCTTTTACTTGCTGTAAATCCGCATTTTTCGTGTCCTCCCGATTCATTTGACCGGCCCTGTCTGGCTTAATCGTTTCAGGAAGATTTTTCAATGATCTTTCATGGGCAGTTTGTTTTTTTGACAAAAAATCTTGATTTTGCCCATATCCCGCATTAATAGTCAGCAAGGTAATTAATAATAAAGTAACTTGTTTAATCATAAAAGATAATAATTTAATAATTCTATATAATATTTTATTACAATAACATTGTATTTATTCTAATAAAAGTACTAGAGAATGCGTATTTATGTCAATTATTTTGTATTTCTAATTATTGCGTCAAAGATACATACTTAATTCTAAAAATTGTCATTTTTTTATATATTTTTTAATCAGAGTAAACTCAAGTTATTAGAGGGTGTCTCAAAAGCCTGCCATCCCGCGCTTGACGCGGGATCTCCCGAAAAACGAGCATTGTCTTTCAGGGGATTGCGTGTCAAGCCCGCAATGACAAGCACACCACAAGGGGCTTTTGAGACAGCCCCCGCGTTTTTTATGGAAGATTACAGTATCTTTCCTATTTCAAATTATTTTAATGATTTATCCCTGTTTGGCAAATAAAATCATAATAATTTTATTGCAACCTTGCTTTTTCTTCTTTTGCGCCGCTTTCGACTTTCTTTTCCTGTGATTTTTTACCGGATTGGAAACTGTAACTCAATGATAAACCCAATACACGGAAATTAGCCCGGTCACGCATTTCTTGATAAAAATCCGTTTCATCGACAGAAATTCGCTGTGTTGCCCAATTAAACAGATTATTGACAAAAAGATTTGCGGTTAACCGCTTGTTAAAAAACTGTTTTCGCAGAGATATATTCACTTGCGGCTCAATGATCATTTTCGTATTACCCATCAGAAAAGGCGAAGAATAATTACCCGTTAAATCAAGCATGTATTCTTTCGGTAAGTAAAACGTATTGGACATAAAACCGTTGAAAACATTGATGGTACGTGTTTTCCCCAATATCTCAAGCTTATTCCTGCTTCCGTTCAAGTTTAAGTAAATCTGCCACCACTCGACCGGTTTTACGGGACCATTGAGCGCTAAATAGAAATTGGTATTTTTCGCAACATTATCCGGATGTATAATAATGCTGCTTGTTGCCGGATCAAGTGTTGTAACCCTATTAAAAGCGCCTTTCGTATCTGTTGTTCCTACGATTATATTATACCGGTAAAATAAATTGAAGGCCAATGAATAGTCTTTTGTAAAAGCCGGCTGCAAATCCGGATTCCCTTCGAGGAAGGTATATTCCGACCCCGGATAACGATACGGATTTAGGTCGTTAAATGTTGGACGCTGTATGGTGCGTTTATAACTTGCAACAAGCGAATGTTTTCCGTCTTTATTTAATGGAAACAATACATTGATGGAAGGAAACAGTTCAAAATACTGCTGCGTTTTAGTTTCTTCCGTTTTGTTTGTTCGGGGTGAAGCCTGTGTATATTCACCGCGTAATCCCAACGAATAACTGATTTTCCAAATATTCGAAGAAAACAGTCCGTAAATGGCGGAAATATTTTCCGTAAAGGAATTGATACTTGAAAACGGATCGATTTCATTCCAGTTTACTCCCTGCAAATATTCAAACAGTATGTTGTTATTCATCTCATTACGGGCATACTTCACTCCCGCGCTTAACATGCTTGTCTCGTTGAAATGATGAGACCAGTCGGCGGTTACGGCATACGTGTTGTTTTTCGTAAAAGTATTGTTGCGGTAGATGGAATCGAGATTTATATATCCGCTGTATTCCGCATTAAAATTTTGTTTGTAGTCTAATTTGTTGTGAAAATAATCCAAAAGAATTTTAAACATCGAACCTAAGGAATCCAACCGTAACAGGTAGTTTGCTGAGATTGAATAATTATCTATCATCATTTTTCCGGAATAATTACCTGCAACATCCGTTTGATTTCCGTCTGTTATGTCTGTTAAGTTTGCATAATTGCTGTTTCTCATATTCATGTCGGAATAGTTGACTTCCAAGCCTATGCTTTGTTTGTCGCTCAAATCATAAAATCCACCTATGCGTGCTTGCCCTCTATTGACTTTTTGAGGATTAGTAAAAATACTTTGCCGGTTGCTGTTAGCCGTCTTCATATTCACTTTTTCATCAATATGTTCTATGGCACGATGAATATTATAATTTAATTGTGTGTACAGGCTTAGTTTGTTAAACCGGTAGTTCATATTATAAAAAGGCGAAAATCCGGAAAAGTCTTTATCTTCCGGTGAAAAAAAATACGAAGCGCCTGCATTTCCGTCTATTCCGTCATCCCTGCGGTTTTTCAACGTGATTTTAATGATTCCGCCTGTTACGTTTGCATCGTATTCCGCTCCGGCATTAGGTAGTATTTCGATTTTAACGATATCTTCGGCTTTCAGGTTTTGAAGGTAGCGAAGCAAATCCATTCCGGTTTCGTGCCGCGGACGTTCATTGACATACACCCGGGTTCCGCTTTTTCCGTTGACGGAAATCGAGCCGTCACGTTCCTGAATAAAAACGCCGGGCGCTGTATTCAAAATGTTGACGCCGTCTTTCCCAAAAGCCGTCGGGTCATTGGCCAGATTCATAATAAACCGGTCGGCTCTCCGAGTAATCCGCTGTCCCGTAACAACTACTTCTTTCATTTCGACAGGCATATTTTCCAATTGGATTTCACCTAAATCGGCGTTTGATTGGAGCAAGATTACTTTTTCGTAAGTTTCGTAACCGAGCATAAAAACTTTTACGGTATCATTTCCCGGAACTGCCTGCAATTCAAAGAGTCCATTGTCACCGGAGTATGTACCGAAGAGCGTGTCGGCAGCGTGAATTACGATATTTGCAAATTCAAGCGGCTCCTTCTTGTTGTCGACCACTTTTCCCGTTACTTTTATCTGGGAAAATGCGCTTGTTGCCGGTATGGCAACGAATAAAATTGTTAAAAAAATTAAGTGTTTCATATCATTTATCATTGTATTTCATAATCGCTAATTACATTTATTTCGGATTGAAGTAAAACTCTACTAATGGTACGCGATAGATCGATAAATAAACCGGGGGCATCCGATTGAGGAAAAATATAAAGCAAAAAGAGGACGTCGCCCAAATCGCCAATCCCCGTTCCGCGAGGAAGAGCGGCGCCGGGATAAGTGTGCCCATGACCTCCCGTACCAATAAAAAGATTAACGGCTTTCGTATAATTCTGCCCTTGCTCCGAACAGGATAAAGAAAAAATAAAAATAAGAAGAATAGAAAATTTTTTTATCATGACTTTTATTTAAATTTAACAAATAAATTGGGGTACAAAATTACATTTACACCATTAAAATATCCTTAAAATTTCATTAATTTCAGATTAAAATTTCATTAATTTCAAAATTAATTTGATTTTAATAGAATTTTAAGAATATTTTAATGGGTATTTGCTATATTTAGAGAAAAAATTTGGAATAAAGGCAAAATTATACATTACGCGTTAGTACTTAAACGATGGGAAACAATGACTACTATCCTACCGGCAAAGAATCGGTTCATGTTTTCTTGAATGACACGCTCGTTGTTGGTATTCAAAGCATGGACATTTTTTCATATTTGATTGCCTCCGCTTCATAGAATTGAGGTGTAGGCTCTAGGAACATGGCAACACCTTTTTCTGTATTATTTCTAACTGTACTAATCCAACAGTTTTTAAATTCCTGTTCTTCGTATTTCAACAAACCATAAGCAGGATCTGCAATATGATAAAACCATTTATTTTTTTTCTAGTTATCTGGTATAATACAACGAAATGATTCTGATTCCAGTGTATGATACAGGGAAATTTCGCTTGATCTTTCAACTTTTGCATGGAAGTGCGAACACAAATCGATCGAAGTCCTATGCTTTCTGCTGCCTCGCTCAGTCCCAACAGGTTTACGCCGGTGTTGAGTATATACGATTTTTCACGCAATTGCTGTATAGAAAAACTTCTTCCGAAATGCTTTGCAATCATTCGCAGACAAGATGGTCCGCAATCCATACCATCTAATTGCATGTAAAATGGGAATTTCATATCACTTCTTTTTGCAATTTACAATTTTTTAATACGATATCCTATTCGCATAGATACATTTTAACTAAACTTTCCGTGCTCGCATATAATAATGAATAACAAAGGCTTTTTCTACTTTTTTTTCAATTTCTTGCGTCACCTCTCTATGCAAAATCATTTTAATCTCTTGTAAAGTTAAAGGAGTTACTAATTCAGCAGGGATTAGCGTTATGTCATCTTTTTCGCCATATTGTCCATACACTCGAGTAGTTAAAAAAGAGCCTGTACTTTCCATTATTTGGAAAAATGGTATTGCCGAAAATTTCTTATGAAAATTGACTCTTATATCCTCAACGATCATTTTTAAATAAGCATGTCCGGGAACACATGCCATAAATGCATTTCCTATAACTTTTTGCTTATTATATTCCATAGTTTCGGATTCAGGCTCCATACCCATACAACATGAAGCATTACCCAATAATAAATCTATTGGAGCAAGGCATTCAGAATGTACATCTACATATAAACCTCCCAAATGGAGCAAAATAAAATATTTAGCTGAATGCCAACGCTGCATGTCATATTTAAAAGATTCGTAACAGGGAAGATATTCCGGAAATTCGTTTATTAATAAAGCCTTTATTGCCCTTTTATCCCATAATCTATACTCCCAATCAGGATGATTTACTATCCATGTTTTAGCCATTTCACTAATTGCCTCCGGGAGTTCATTTTCATTTATCCATATTTGATGAATAATTTTAGGTATTTTAATAATGCCGGAATATTTGTGAATTTTTTTTGTAGCTTCAACTAACCTTTCTTCAAGAAACAATATACTGTCAAATGAACTACTTTTTAAGACAGGCAAAGTAAATTCAAAATTTTGAGCGTTTATATCAGCAATTATATCCGGTATAATAAATGTAGGATGCCTCATTTCATCAAGCTCTTCCAATTTTCTATTTGAGGCAGGATTATTAGGATCGGAATGAGCTGCTTCAGCGCTGGAACACCCAATATTACTGGTAAGATTAACATTAGGATTTATACACAAACGATTATTTATTAAATTAAGATAAGCATATTGAAAGTCCCAAGAATTAAAACTTTTATTTTCATAGTGTGTCTTGAATTTATGTCTCCAATATGCCCAAAAAGGTGCATGACTTGGCATTTTTTCCAAATAATTAAACTGCTCGAATAAAGGATATGATTTCATTTCAATATCATAGTCTTTCCATACTCTTCGCCATCCTGCCCATCCCCATACACCTGTCAACGCTGAAAAATAATAAGTTCCATCTCCACGTTTATTTCCACACTGATCATTGCTTCCCGAAATATGACCTATCCGCTCATCATAACGATATTTCTCAAGTAATTGTGAACAAAAACCAAAGAAACTATCAGAAGGAAGACAATCATCTTCAAGAATAATTCCTTCTATTTCATTCTCGAAAAACCAACTTATTGCCTGAGTAACTCCTTCTCGACATCCCCAATTTTTATCACGAAAAAGAGTTTTAAGAGAACACTCCCAATCAATTTGATTGATGATCGTATTTCTAACTATTTCGCATTTTTGCGCTTCGTCTGCATCTCGAGGACCATCTGCTGCAACATAAAGTCTTTTAGGTTTAGCGCTCCTTATCTTTTCAAAAACTTTTTGCGTTGTATCTAATCGATTAAATATGAGCAATAGTATAGCTGTATTCGTGTTATAAGTCAGCATAATGTAAAATGTTTTTATTTAAAAAATAGAATTGTAATAATTATTTTGTTTCTGTTGTTTTTTAAAAGTTTTCAAATGATACAAACAGTAATTTTCTGTATCTGCATAAGGTAAAATGACATGATTCGTACAATTGATTAATGTTTCATGAACGTTTCCTTTCCACTTAATTTCTTTATTTATCTTGAATAATCTCATCTGCAAATCAGGATAATTGATTCGTTTCTTTTCATCAATCGACCAATTCCACTTTTGGATATAGTCCTCACTCATTTCTTCTATAAAATTAATTCTGGGAATCATAACGCAATCAACATCTTCATATAGATAGAGAATTCTTTTTATCCTTTGCAATAATTTTTCATTGGGTATTTCATCTGCATCAATTTGAAATAAATAATCACCTAATGCACATTTCAAAAAATTGTTTTTAAAATTTCCAAAATCATTATTAAGCGGATATGAGATATGTTTTATAATTTTATTATATTTATTGATTATTTGTAAAACCTCTTTCGTTATTTTTTCCCAGTCCGACAGTATAATAATTTCATCCTCCGGATCAATAAATTGAATTATAATCTTTAATAACTGTTCTAATTCTTTATGTTCATTGTAAACAGTTATTCCATAAGAAATTCTAATTCCTGGAGAAGACAAAGATATTTTTTTTACATAATTCATAGATCTATCATTATTTTAAATAGTATTTAAATAAAAATTTGCCATACGTTTGGAAAATAATTTCAAATCGTATTTCTCCAAAAACGTTTTGCGTGCATTTATCGCTAAATATTCTTTTAATTTTTGATCAGCTAATAGCTGTTCAATTGCTTGAGCCAATTGTAGAATAGTTGAAGTTTCTTCAGTTTTAGTATTGAAATTTACATATAACCCATTAAAACCATTAGTAACAATTTCTGATAACCCAGAAGTGTTATTAACAATTATTGGTAATTGATGCATCATCATTTCAACTGCAACATAACCAAATTCTTCATGAAAAGATGGTACAATTCCAATATCAGCTATACTGTATAATTTAAATACGTCTTCTTTCGCTAAAAAGCCAGTTAGTGTTATTCGGGAATTTATTGATTTCATCTGCGAGAAAAAAGCATTGAAATCGCCATTTCCTGCAATGAAAAGTCGTAGGTTATCATACCTATCCAATAAATTATTAAATGCTTTTACTAAAATATGCCCTCCTTTTTCCTCGCTTAAACGACCCACATATAGGATTATTTTTTCTTTTGAGGCTATCTTGTATTGTTTTTTAATCTCACGTTTTGCTTTATCTGAAAATTGTATATATCTATCTTGTAATCCATTTGATATAAGTGTTATCTTTGATTGTTTAACCCCGTATAAAGATTGTAATTTTCTTGATGAATGAGAAGCTATAGCAATGATTCGATCACAATTATTTATCAATTTTTTTTCAAATTCAAAGTCTTTGAGTGCCTTTTTTTCTTCAATACTCAGCGTTTCGGAGTTTTTTCTTTTTATCACATTTTTAATGCGATTCATATCCCCTAAAAACTGAAAAATCCATTCGGTATAATGTACCGTTAATATAATTTTACTACTAGGGTACAATTGTCTTATACATTCAGCTAAATATGCATTATTCATAAAATTGAGATGGAATAAAATTTTATGACATTCTTTTTCAAGAATATATGATTTAAGTATATATAGTACGTTTCGACTGTATTTTTTATCATTTAATCTTTTAGTTGATCCAGGAATTTTAATGAATTTTATTCCTTCTTTTTCTTCAATTATGACTTCTTGCGTACTCGTCATTCCTAATTCAATGATATTTAGTTTTATTTGACTGCTCTCTTTTAATGAATCTATTATTGAGCGGAAATAAGTTCCAACACCATAATTGGAAGCCGAATATTTCATATTGAATAGACATAACTGTATCATTTTGAAATCAT
Source organism: Dysgonamonadaceae bacterium (assembly GCA_031275735.1). Classification (GTDB taxonomy): domain Bacteria; phylum Bacteroidota; class Bacteroidia; order Bacteroidales; family Azobacteroidaceae; genus Azobacteroides. The sequence continues at coordinate 69,878 of JAISOJ010000077.1, read as the reverse complement.
CTTAAGTCCAATGCCGGCACATCCGCCTTCAAGACCCAGTGCTGCATTTTTTTGTTCAAAGCTAATTGTATTGGAATTAATAATGTTAAAAAACGGACTCGTATTCAAAGCCAATCTTTCATTGTAGTTATAGTTAAAATATTGTTGTAATAAATAGTTACATCCCATATCTTCTTCTTCTTTTTCCATCTTTTTTCTTACAGTTCTCCATAAGTCTAAACAATACGCCTCATCAAAAGGTTTTATTCGCTTTTTTTTATTGGAGGCAGTAAGTCTTGTCAAGACATAATATACTATCCCGCCTAAACCTGTTCTAAAACTTGAATTGATTATCCGTTTGGGGTCCCATTCCATAATACGAGTATCAATATCGGAAAGAATTTCGTCGGAATTGCCTTGTATATATCCTCGCTGAATCAGGTATTCTATACTCCAACCAATCCCGCATAATCCATTCTCAAAATCAAGTGGAATATTAACATGAAGTTCGTCGTAGATTTCATCAAGTAACTCTCCAGCAAAATCATTGTATAATGAATCTCCTATATGGTCGGAATAATGGTAAAAGAACAAAACAACACCCATTTTTCCATGGTACAACCCCAAATTAGTTATATAGCTTGTATTTAATATCAAATGTTGTACCAAATGATTAAGATTTGCATTTTCGTATTTTGATATTATTGATTTCATATATTATTATCTACTTTGTTTGTGGTACCCATGAACCAAAAAAATAATGAATAGCAAATGCCAATTCAATTTTATTTTCTATTTCTTTCGTTTCTCTTCCTTTTATCACTTCCTGTACTTCATCCAAAGTAAGAGGAGCAATTAATTCTGCGGGTAAAAGTGTTATGTCCGATTTATCCGGATATTCATCATATACCCGAGTCGTCATAAATGGTCCTGTAGTCTCCATAATTATTGAAGCTTTATGATCCGGAAGATTCATTTTTTCTCTCATCATATCCTCAATTATTCTTTTGAAATAATTATGTCCCGGCACTGATGCCATTAAGGCATTACCAATAATCATGTGTTTATTATGAGTTATGGCATTTTCAGAAGGTTCCATTCCCATACAGCAAGTCGAATCTCCCAGAAGAGTATCCAATGGATCTATACATTCATAATCCATGTCAGCATAAACTCCACCATATTTATAAAGAATTAGATAACGAATCGCATCCCACCGTTGTACATTGAAAGGAAAATTTTGATAATAAGAAACAAATTCCGGAAACTCTGTATTTAAAAATTTTTCAATAGAATGCTTATTCCAAAATTTATATTCCCATTCAGGATGATTTTTTTTCCAGCTTTTCGCTATCCTTTGTAGTTGCTCAGGCGGACCTGCAAGATCTTCATATATTTGATGTATAATGCGCGGAATCTTCATGAATGAAGCCATGTCTTCTGTTAAATTCAATAATTTATTCTTCAAAAAGACACTTTCAATCGGTTCTTTGGTTTCTTTCATTGGCATAGGTATTCTGAATTTCACGGATTGAGTATAAATATCCGCTTCAATATCCGGCAAAATAATTTCCGAATGAATAAGGTTGTCTATTTCTCCCAAAATTTCATTTTCAGAAAGGACTTTATCTTTTGTTTGATTACTCATATCAAGGAGTAAGTTTACATTGGGGATGATACACAATCGGTTATTAATAAAGCTATCAAATATCAATTGTAAATTCCAAAAATCCTTATTGGCATAATAAGCCGTTCTCAAGCTTCTCGTCCATTGTTTTTTGAATGGCTTGCAGGAGGGAATTTTATCCAAACATTCTAATTTTTCAAAAACAGGAAATAGTTTTATACTTGCTTTGCAGCTCTCCCACGTTCTTTTCCAACAAGCCCAGCCAAGTGTAAGGGCAAGAGATGAAAAATAATAACTCGCATCTCCACGCTTGACGCTGTTTTGGCAATTTTCGCCATTAATAAACCCTATTCGTTTATCATCTCGATATTTCTCTAGTAACGAAGAGCAAAATCCCCAAAAACTCTGGGAAGGCAGATAGGAATCTTTCAATATAATTCCCTCTTCTTCATGGTCAAAAAACCATGAAATATATTGTTCTTCTCTTTTTACTCTTGTTTTTTCACCTTTGCCTGTAAAAGAGTGAACTTTACAAGGCCATTCTATCATTGAAAGTATGTCAAGATAAGACTGTTGACCTCCTTCTTCTCCCGTAATCATTAACGTTTCATCTATGGCAATATACAACTTTTTTGGCTGTATGGCCTTTATTTCTCGAAAAACTTTTTCTGTTATTTCAGCCTTATTCAACACGATGAACAAGATAGCTGTATTTTTATTAAATGTCAACATAAATAATAGCTTAAAAATATTTTATTTTTTCATTAATCCTCGAAATGGATTTATCAAACGGTTAAACAAAGATTGTTCTTCTGTAATAATTTCGACTGATGCATATAGATTTCCTCTAACTGTAATTGTGTACTGGTTAGATGTAATAAGACTATCATCAAGCATGGTGATGATTTGAGGTTGATTTTTAGTATTAAAAGTACTAATAGATTGTATATATGTATCAACTGTACCAAATTTTTCTGATGGATATGCATCAAAATGAAGTCGTATTTTATTTCCTGTCTGAACTTGTTTCATTTGTTCTCGAGAAAGATCGATAATACAAATACCAGCTAAGGGTGTTTTATCCCAAATATGACCAATTGTATCATTTGGTTGAACTACTTGTTTTATCCGTATCAAAGGGTTGAAATCAATTATTCCATCTACATCTGCAATAATTGGTATTATTTCTTTTGTTCTCAGTTTTTCGATTTGAATAACTGTATCTCCCTGATAAATAATGTTATTAGAAAAAGAATATATATTTATGATCTTTCCTGATTCAAGTGATGTTAATGTAGTTAAAGGTATTTCGCCTTGTATAACTGCCCTCTCTTGAATAATGATCGGATATGAGATGAAAAACGATCCAACAAATAACCCAAGAATCAAAATCAAAATAATGCCGCTTCCTACTGCTACAATTCGAGCAGGAGGCGCTCCCATGATTTCATCAATAGAGTGATGATGGAGTTCTATTCTTTTTTCCGGAAATAATTCTTCTTCAGACATAAATTCATATACTTTTAAATGCTAATTTCCTAATTCTAATTGGTTACTTACTAACGTATAATAAGCTCCTCGTTTTAAAACAAGCTCTTCATGCTTTCCTATCTCTACAATTTTCCCTTGATGAAGTACAACTATCTGATCTGCATTTTTGACAGTACTTAATCGATGCGCTACTATAATTACAGTACGGCCGTTAAAAAAAGCATTCAGATTTTTCATGATTATTTTCTCATTATTAGCATCTAACGCATTGGTTGCTTCATCAAAGAAAATGAACTGGGGATTTTTATATACAGTGCGTGCAATTAAAATACGTTGCTTTTGCCCTTGGCTCAAACCATTTCCTTCATTTCCTATTTTTGTATTGAATTTTAAAGGAAGTAATTCAATAAAACTGCCAATATTGGCAACAGAAACAGCATAGCTTAATCTTTTTTTATCAATTTCATCCTCTCCCGGCGCAATATTGTTTGCAATAGTATCATTAAAAATATAGCCGTCCTGCATTACAACGCCGCAATACCTGCGCCATTCTTTGAAACTTACTTGCGAAAGAGAAATATTTCCAATTTGAATGTCTCCAGATACAGGAGGATAAAAGCCAAGCAATAGCTTCAACAAAGTGGTTTTTCCACTCCCGCTACTTCCGACAATCGCAGTAGTTTTACCGGCAGGAACAAACAAAGAAAGATTTTCTAATACTTTATGAGAATGTGGTCCATTGTATTGAAAACATACTTGGGAAATATTAATTCCAGACTGAGACTCTATCTCCGGTATTGGTTCACACATACCCGGCTCTTCATCTTCCCGACCATGAATTTCACCCATACGTTCTAAACTTAAATTCGCATTCTGTGCCTGCTGCATGAAACTGACCATTTGTGATATTGGACCATGTAATTGTCCTATAATAAATTGCATAGACAACATGGCTCCTAATGTTAAATTACCCGATAACACAGCATTTGCAGATACAAACGTAATGAATACATTTTTAACTTCGTTGATAATAATAGCGCCTCCTTGTTGCCATTGTCCTAATGATAAAGTATTCATTTTTATCTTGAAAATTTCAGCTTGAATACTTTCCCATTCCCATCGTTTTTGTCTCTCGCTACCGGTGAGTTTTATTTCCTGCATGCCCTGAACTATTTGGATGAGATTTCCTTGATGAATAGACATTTGTGCAAAACTTTTATGATCAAGTGCTTTTCTTTTTTTTAAAAAACGACGAATCCAAAATATATAAATCAAACTACCAATAAGAAATATGACAAATATTTTCAGATTATAAATAGCTAATACTATTCCAAAGACGACCAAATTAATAATCCCAATGGTAATACTTAATACGGATTGAGTCAAAAATTCTTCAATACGAGAATGATCGTTGATACGTTGTATCAGATCGCCCGTCAATTTAGTATCAAAATATTTCATGGAAAGTTTCATTAACTTAGTCAAAAAATCAGAAATTAGTGATATATTTATTCGCGTACTAATATGTAAAAGTATCCATCGTCGAATAAAATCAATGGATGCACTCCCTGCAACCAACGCTAACTGAGCAAATAATACAACATAAATAAAGGCTATATTGCGATGACCTATACCTTGATCTACAATTGCCTGAGTTAAAAAAGGAAAAACGAGTTGTAATAAACTCCCTACTAGAATACCCCAAAACAATTGCCATATCAATTTTTTGTAGGGTTTTAAATAATTGAACAAAAAATTCAGTGTTAAAGGCTGTGTCATTTTTGTTTCTGCTTCATAAAAATAGGGACTCGGCTCAAGTAACATGGCAATTCCTTTCTCTTCTCCTCCGTGGCGAGTAGATATCCAATTTTTTTTAAATTCTTCTTCCGTATAACTTAATAATCCATGGGCAGGATCTGCGACATAAACCAGTGTTTGTTTTCTGTTTATCCATGGAAATAGTTTTGGAGTTTCAATTCCATATACTACGGCAAAATGAACTTGACGCCAGTGAATAATACAAGGCAATTGAGCATTATCTCTTAATTTTTCAAAAGTTATACGCACTCCTAATGTTCGAAAACCAATCGATTCTGCTGCATCTCCAATACCCAACAAGTTAACACCTCGTCGAGAAATGTTAGATAGTTCACGTAGATATTGAAGGCTATGTTTACGTCCATAAGATTGAGCGACCATTCGTAAACAAGCCGGTCCACAATCCATTCCTTCTAATTGTTGACAAAAAGGGAATTTCCTCTTTTTATAACTATGACGTGAAAATGTATTTCTTTTTTGAGTAAACATAGCCTTTAATTATTAAAAATTTATTTGTTTTTTCATATCATCTTCGTAAAAAATATCATCGCTATATTCTGCCGATTACTTATTTGATCCCATTATATGCGGTACTTTCCCTGACAAAGCAGATTCTATATCTTGGGGATCAAACCGCCCGTCGATACAGATCATTCCTACCGAATCGGCTTCTTTATTCAGAATTATTAATCCGACGATACGGTCTTCCGTTATTTTGCAAAATATTTCTTTACGGCTTTCTGCGTCTTCGCTTTGCATTGTTTGTTCATAACCAGCCGTTTTGCAAAATTCGGCAAACGCTTCTTCAAACGATTGAATATTCTTTTCATACCCCTCGGCAGATAATGTCAATATCTGGACATTGTTTACTTTGGACAGGAACGAAACATCATCCTTCGGATTACTAATCTTAGCCAATAGCATGGTTAATCTTATCCCGACCTTGTTTATTGTTATTCCGGTAAATCCCTCCATCTTGGAATAACGTTTTACAAAACTACGCGCATCCGTTTCCTGGGCATAAACACCCATCATTCCCATACAACAGATTATTACAAATACAATAATTTTTCTCATGATGTTTTTTATTTTTAAAGTTGAATATTTAATCAATTATTTTACCCTGCTTGTTTCATCCTCTATACCCGTACTGCGGTTGCGTGACGGTTTTACTTTATCCGAACCGAAATTATAGCGAACACTTATGTTTATCCAGCGGCTATCCCCGCTTTCCTTTACTTGATAGTCGGCTTTTTCGTACTGAGCCACGCTTTTGGAAATACTCGTATAAAATAGGTCGTTGGCCGAAATAGCGATGGCCAGTTTGTTTTTCAATAATGTCTTCTGTATTCCTACTGAAACGTTACCCGTCGGATCATGCTTGAAGTAACCTAGCCGCTGACCGGAGAAAAAGAATCCGTTTACTTCAGCAACTAATGTCGGCGTTATGACAAACTGATTACCCATACTGCCGACAAAAAGGAATCCGTCATTGTTAAATTCGCCGGATGCTTCTGGCGACCGGTTCATAACGTATGCTGCTTCACCCCATAGATTGATTGTCCAGAATTTGGTTGCAGACAGACGGTAGTTAGGAGAGAGGGTAATATTCTGTCGTTTACTGAAATTCATAGGGATAAGCCCATGTCGTCCGGTTGCCGCATCAATAACGGGAGTCATTGCAATTTGTCCGGTTGTCCGGTTGTAGGTAAGCCTGAGCATAAATGTGTTATACATGTAAGATAATTGTATATTGTGCGTATAAGAAGGTAATAAATCCGGATTACCAGCTGCATATGAATAAGCATCTATTTTCACTTCAAAAGGATTCAGCAATGTATAACTGGGTCGACGGATACGTCTTCCGTACGATAACCCCCATGTATGTTTTTCCGACGGTTGATAACGGGCAAAAAATGTAGGGAATAGACCGAAATAGGAGGATTCTTCGGATGTGCCGAGCGTACGTTGTTCGCCTTTTACTCCGGTGTATTCGCCTCGCAACCCAGCTTGAAAAGCCCATTTTCCGAATGATTGAGCCAGACTGATATAGGCTGCATTGATATTTTCGGTATATACAAACCGGTTAGTCTGGTCTGTATCAATCTCCCATTTCCCGTTTTTGACAGTTTCATACCGCAGGTCGTTATCAGTTTGAGATCCACTTAATTTTCCTCCGATTTCTATTTGGCTTTCTTTCCACAAGGAAGTAGTATAATCGACTGTTGCCGACCACAGTTTAATGGTTTGGGGATTCGTATGACGCAGTTCTTCCGGTTGTCCGATAATACTTTCCTGTGTATCAAAATATTCATTCCTGCTGTATTGAAAAGGTTTCATATCAAACCCTGCATAATCCAGATTGATATTCAGTTGCCGCTTGCCGAAATTTCCCTGATAGTTTGCATTGGCAAGACCGCTGTGCATTTTCTCTTTCACAATTCCCTCCGAAGTCGAAGAAGCAACGCCGTCAAATATGGGCGTAATTGTGGTATTTCCATTCAATCTTTCTTCACCCCTACCTTGAGTATAGCCATTAAACAAAATTCCAATCGTATGCTTCTCATTAAGGAAAAAATCAGCGCCTACTCTATAATTGTGATTCCCATACGCTTTTGCGGTATTTCCATCCGTATATTGATCAAAAGCAACAAGCTCGTCCGAAGTTTTTGTCTTATTTATTTGATGAATCCGTATCCATGGAGAGTTTCGTTCAAAGCTGTAATTTCCAAACAGATTTATACGGGTTTCACGAAAATTCAACGCGATACCGGTATTTTCCATATCATTATGCCCTTGCCTGTAATTCGCATTTAAAGAACCGTTTACACCATATTTTAAACCTTTTTTCGTCTTGATATTGATAATGTTGCCGCCGGATGCATCATAACGTGCAGAAGGATTCGTAATGACTTCAATCTTGTCTATCGTTTCACCCTGCATCGAGTTTAACAAAGCTTTAAGCGCTTCGCTCGATAGGCGCGAAGGACGTCCGTCTATCCATATTTCCACACTGTTGCCCATAACGGAGATGCTGCCGTCAGGGGTAACTAAAACACCCGGCGTATTCCTCAATACATCCAAGGCATTGCGTCCGGCCGTCAGAATATGACCGACATTCACCACATACCGGTCGATCTGTTGTACCACAAAGGGTTGTTTAGCTGTTACGACCACTTCGCCCAATCTGTTTGCACTCTCCGACAGCAAAATCTCGCCTAAATTGCCTTGAGTGGGAACAGTTGCCTTGCGGTATTCCGTTTCGTATCCTATAAACGACATCCTTATCAAGTATTTTCCTGTCTGGATATTTTCCAGTCTGAAACCTCCGGAGCTGTCCGTCATTGTTCCTGTTACAACCGTCGAATCTCCTCCCAGCAACGTAATCGTTACAAATTCAATAGGAGTACCACTCGCTCTGTCTTTCACATTCCCTGATAGAGAATGTTGGGCATATACATTACATACTATAATGCACCATGCAAAAATAAAAATTAATCGGTTTTTCATATTTTTAAAAATTTGTAATTAGTCGGTTTGTATAGTCATTTCATTCAACAGATAACTTGCTTTAGCATATTTATCTATAATAAAAAGGATATAACGTATATCTACGGCAATATTACGACAGATTAGAGGATCATATAGAATATCACTCATAGTTCCTTCTTGATTTCTATCGAAATTCAATCCTATTAGTTCTCCTCTTCCGTTAAAAACAGGGCTCCCTGAATTGCCGCTTGTCGTATGAGCATTGGTAATAAAACAGATCAGTAAAGTGCTGTCTGTTTTGTATATACCATAATCTTTTTTCTTGTAGAGTTCTCTCAATGCATTCGGAATAAAATATTCAGTCTGTCCGGATTCTACTTTTTCCATCAAACCGTCAATATCTGTGCTAAAGTTATAATGGCTTGTTTCATCGGATATATAGCCTTTTGTTTTTCCATAAGATAGCCGTAGCGTTTGATTTGCATCAGGGTACATCTTTCTATCAGGAAAAACCTGAAGAACTGCATGAGTATATACCGAGTATAAACTATCAATTGTTTCCGATAATGATGGTAAAAAAGGAGAAAGCTTCTCGGTATCCCAATGACGTATGTTTTTAACCCAACGAATAGCGGGATCATTAGCTAATTCCTTTAGTTTTTCTTGTTTATTTCCTATAAACCAATGTTGAAGTTTTTCATATGAAATTAATGCCGAGGAATCATACAATTCATTTGCTAAATTTTCCGGATTACGGTCTGGGCGATCATAAAATTCAGGATAAAATTCAGGAGTAATATATTGATAAAATAGGGTCGTCATTTTAACAAATATCTCTTTATCCATTTTCAAATTAATATTTTCATAAAAAGACGCTTGTTGTTTTAGAAAATTTTCAATAGCTTCTTCAGAAATTTGTTCTATATTTGTTTCTATATACCGGTTTATTTTTTCTGCCTGTCGAAACAGTTCAATCGTTCGAAGACCTCCGTATAATATTTCATAAAGAGTTGTATAATTTGATATTTTTTCATACTGTACTCTAAAATCATCTATTAACTGTCCATAGCACACCTTCCATTCTTGCGAAGACGCAACTTTTTGCATGAATGTCTGTTCTTCTTGTTGTTTTTTAGTGATTCCATCAACTTGTTTCACACCGGAAATAATTCCTTTCCATTTTTTGTAGAAATTGCTATAAGAAGCATACTTCGAGGCGTATTGTAATTGCATTCGGTTATCTGTATTCATATATTTTTTCCAGATATTCAAACATTGTTCATAGATCAATGCTCGCTGCGGATAAATTTCATTCGCAATTAAGCTTAACTCATATGATGTAATAAAACGATGTGTACGAGAAGGATATCCCATTACAAAACTAAACGAATCTTCAGATAGATTACTGATAGAAATAGGAACAGATTTTCTTGGTTGATACGGAACATTATTCGATGAATATTCTGATGGCTGATTCTGCCTATCCGAATAGATACGAAACATTGCAAAATCTCCGCTATAACGTGGCCACATCCAATTATCCGACTCTCCACCAAATTTTCCTATAGCCGAAGGAGGAAGACCAACTAATCGTATATCATGGTAAACCTCATAACAATATAAAAAATATCGGTTCCCGCCATCTAATTGTTTTACTGTATTCAAGTGATTCTTTTCCTGCTCTATGTTATTATTTTTTATCACTTTTTCAGTATTTATTTGAATAAGCGCTGCACGTTCTTTCATTGTCATTTTTGCATTAATTCCCATTACAATTTGATCTGTCACATCGTCCATTTTTGTTAAAATCTTGACGGATAACGTTGGAATGAGTAACTCTTCTTCTCGACTGTTTGCCCAAAAACCATTTTCTAAATAATTATGTTCGACCGTACTTTGTTGTCCTACATAATTGTATGTGCAATGATAATTGGTAAAAAGCAAACCTTCATTAGAAACAATAACACCGGTACATCCATCACCAAACATTACTACAGCATCTTTCAAACTGGTTTGATGATCGCCATAGATTTCATCTACTGACAATAAGAGACCTTGATCCCTCATGGTTTCATAACAAGTTTCTTTTAGTAAAAAAGGTACCCATAGTCCTTCATCCGCAAAACTTAAAGAGCAAATGCTCACAAAGATTGTTATAATACTGAATCGTTTCATCGATTGATAAAATTAAAATGAAATATTGTAAATCATCTCTGGAGCCTTGCTACATCGAGGATCCGGATAATCCCAATTTGTATCGCCATATGCTTTAATAACATCCGTCCAACAACGATTTCTTCTTTCATAACAATCTTGAAATTGACGACATGGATGACATTTACTTTTTGTTTGTATATGTTCTCTCTTCATGTGAGCTAACATTAAAGCTTTGGGTGAATTCCATATTTCTGACAAAGAATTTTCTCTGATGTTCCCAATAATAAAGTGTGGATTCCAATAGAGCTGCTCACAGATTGTCACCTTTCCATCAGGAAGGATAAACAAATGACTATTTAATGCTGAGCATCCCGCCCCTTTGAAAGAGGCACTTCCTTTTGTAGCCTTATGGAAATCCCTATCTATATAAGATCGATCTAATAGAACAGGAAAATCTGCATAAGGGATAATTTCTCTTTTTATGAAAGTATATAAATTTTCAACCCTTGTTCTGTTAGTTTTTATTTTTATGAAATCAAAATAGTTTTTGTATAGTGAATTTGTGGCAGGAGCAATGCGCCAGCTTTTTATGTTTTTTAATGTTTTAATAAACGAGAATAATTCTGACATAATTTCCGGTCGGTCATTATATTGAGTTAAGATGGTTGCAATTTGGTAATTAAGACCACTCTCATCCAATAGCCGAATTCCATTTCTCATCTTTTCCATGTAATACGTGTTTACACAAAGTGAATTTTCTAATATTGGGGATGATAATGCATCCAACGATATTTGTATATTTTTGGTATATCCGGTATCTTTGATATGATTAATAATTTTTTCAGTAACAGGTATTTTTGTAGATAATATATCTGGCATAAAATCACACTTCACAAGCTTCTCCAATATAATAGGCCAGTCTTTATGAAGAAATACTTCTCCTCCTATTAAATTGAAATTACGCAATCCTTTTTGATATGCTTCGTCAATTAATTGAAAAATTTCTTCCGTTGAAAGTAGCTTTTCAGGAATTGTTTCCGTATCGGCATAGCAATATTTACAACGAGTAACACATTTATTCGTAAGCATTAATGTAATATGTAATGGCGCGGAATACAATCGTTTAGTAGTAAAATCCCGACCATTGGGACAAACCATATCCTCTGGTGAGAAATTCAGTCTTTGGGTTGAATATGTTTCACGAATAATCACATTTTGAGGAAAGAAAAAGCGGTTTCCCTGAAAAATAGATTTTAATGGCGTCTCATTTTCTATAAAAGGTTTTATCATACATGAAATTTCAGAGGGATCAATGGCAAAAAAGTGACTGATACGTTGAATAATATCTGCCAAACTACCACCTTTTGAGAAAAAACTTAAAAGCATGGCTTGCACGGGATGAATCATACTGAACCACGATTTAGCACTATATTCGGATGGTTTATTAGTAGAATAAAGTAAAATTCTCTTTATGTCATTTTTATAAACATAATCTGGATTCAAAATGTATCTGTTGTGTTCCATATTGTAAAAATCTATATTTTATATCCAATTGTTTTAATTGTAAGAGAAAGTAAGGTAGATTTCTTCTACCTTACTTCATAAAAATCTCAATTATACACCAGTATAACAGATTTTTTCTGCTCCTGACTGACATTGTTGGAACAAACACCAATCATCGTCCGCATCGACATCTAAGCCGCCTTCTACACTCATTAACTCGCTCGCATTTAAACGAGCTTCTTCAATTTGACTTTTAACGTCTAAACTAAGTTTTTCTAAATTTTTCATACATTTTTTTTTAGAAAGTTATTAATACTGATAATTTTCAAACTCACAACAAAGATAAAGCTTCACAGTCCAAAATCTTTGGACTGAATAATTTAAATGGAATAATTTAACTGAAACCTTTACTTTTTCGAATTAAATAATCGTTACTAGAAACTCTGTCAAAGTTGATATTCTCTATCTTTGGAATATCCGATACATGGCTTAATTCTATGCCGCCAATTGTATTGAAGAGTTCTGAAAGAGAAATTAAATCACTTTCAAAGTCAGAATAATAGGATATTCGACTCAAATTTTCTTCTGTATTTTTTTTCATTTTTTATAATTTAATTATTAATATAAATCCTCCGGAAAAAATCCATTAAACAAGGTATTATCATCAAATACAAAATTTTTTGTATCTTTTCCTTTATTATCAATGACTTTTTCTTCACCGATACTGCTGATTATAGCGTACATTTCTGTTTTTTGAAGCTTGTTCATCTCAAATCCCAGGTAAAATTTGGGAACATAGGTATATATGTATGATGCTTTTACTTTATTATAAAATATAGGTGCAGACATTTCATACTTTAAGAATGATATGAATTCAAATAAATTACTACGTGACATTCTTAATTTTTCAGCTAATTCATCAGGAGTTCCTGTGGCTTCTCTTCTAATAAGATTGTCTAAACGATCTAACTTCACTAAATCAACTAACTTTTTCATGACATTTCTTTTTATTTTATTATTTTTTGCTCTAATATATTGTAAATAACTATATTACGTAATTTAAAACATTAAATTTACTCGTTTCAAATTTCATAGAATCAAATTTATTTTTACGTACCGTATGCGCTTTTCTAATTGCATCTTCAATACTTATAATCATATTCAAATTCAATTCTTTAACAATTTTAACCAAACGTTCCTTCATGCTTCCGTTTGCTTTAAGAATGTTGATATTCAATTCTTTATAAGTTTGACAAAGCAATTTTTCAGATTCGTTGCGGTATGTTTCGCTCGTTGGGCGGTGACCGTCTGCAACAAAAGGAAATTCAACCGGCAAATGAATAATTGCATCGTAATGAGTTTTTGTATATTTTTTTACAATTTGTCCAAATGACGAGATACTGCTTTCAAAAATGCGCCATTCGGGAGAAAACAGTTTCTTATGCAACTTTATTTTCCACGGTTTTTCAGAAGGATTAAGCCCTGTTATCATCCTCGTTGTGCCGTAAATCCATTCCTGTAAGGGACATCCATCCGAAATAAAAGAGTCTTTTATGCTCTTTTCAGTAATAATTCTCTCTGTAAATCTTCTCACCCCCAATTCCATTAATTCGTGAAAATTACATTTTTCCAGTTTTTTGCCCGGAAAAGTATCCGGCAATATTTCCCGCATAGTCCTGGCATGAGTAACCATAATTCCGGTTAAAAAACTCAACGCAAGAGCTGTCGTTGTTTTTCCTGTTGAATATGTTCCACTTATTGCAATCTTCATAACGGTATAATTTGAAGTTATTTGACGATCTCCTGCTTAGCTCTTTCCAATGCTGATTGCGGAGATACTTTCGGATTAGTAATGATTTTTTCCAAAATATCCGTTACAGCAGATTCCCTGTTAATCAGGTAAACTTTCTCACAGTTTTCAGTCAGTTTTACAAGATTAATGTCGATATTGGCCGATAAAGCATTTCCATCTTGCTGATTGTTGCTAATATGAATAACACAGTCATATTCCTTGACGGCATACTCGGTTATGATTTGCTCCATCCCTGCAATCATGAACTTCTGCTCTTTCTTTTCACGTTTACTGCAAGCAGATAAATCTACAATCGCTTCCATATCGGCCAATTCGTTAAAGACACTTCCGTTTGAAATATACTGTTCGCATTGCTGTTCTGTTTCTATTCTTTCGGTAAAAGAAGCGAGAACATATAAAAACAATTCCTGCCAGTTACATTTTTCCAATTCATTATTCCAACCGTATTTAATTGCCTGAATAGGATAGGCCGTCTGCCTGACAATATCATAACCTGTAAGATAGGACAAGGCATGCGTCAGTACAATTCTGTCCTGTTTGTTTACTCCGGTAATTGCAATTTTTTTCATTTTTATTTCTGGTTTATTTTTGATACCATTTTTATACTTGAGTATATTTTCCCCAATTTACTTGTAAACAATACGCTTTTCCATATTTCGTCGTTTTTTTTCAGTAACTTCACATCTTCAAAAGATAATTTTGCATCGTAGAACATTTCACTTTCCGGATTATCTATCGTTACTTCAAATTCCTTCAGCCAAATATTTCCGGCATCACGCCTGCTTGTTTGCTCTATTGTGTAAAACAGCGTTTGCACTAGCTGACCTGATATTATAATGATATCCGTAATCAGCATTCCTTGATATTTGCTGCCTATCCCCGATTTACAGTGATATTTATCCCGAACTGATACGGATGCTGTGCATTTCATTGTTTCTTTGTCAATGAAGATATGTTCAATGCTATGTTCCCTATCTTTGTATCCAATGGAATAAATACCTGATTTATTTATTTCGACAGGATTACCGCCTGTTACTTTGAACCAAAAGCTGACAGGATGGTTTATCCTGATTTTGATTAAAGTATTGTTGATGCGTATTTCAAAAGAACTTGCATACTGGTTAACTGTATCCTGTATTTTTTCAGTTAATATCAATTTTCCCGAAACATGTATAACCGTATTTTCAGTCAAATCAATGCAAGACTGTATTTTTGTTTTGAGATAACATATCCATGACGACATTATTTCCTGCGAAGACAAATAAAATTTAGTTTTGAGAATCTGCTCACACAAAGAGGATGCGATAGCGATATACTCTACCGTGCCCAAATGAGTGGATTTATCGGTTTTTTTATTCCATTCCGAATTAACTATTACTTCGCCTGACAGCGACTTTTCCCGATAAATAAGATTTTCGTATGCTACATCAACATATTTGAAACCGGATGAAAAATATCTTTCATCCTCACTACCTAAAAAATCCGAAATATTTTCAATACAATTCTTTTCCATTGTGCATTTTTACAATGCAAATTTACGCCGGCAGAGTTGTCTGCTAAAACGAATTTTTACGGTCGCATTTTCAAAATATTGCATTTTTCCGTAAAATACAAGCTGCCAATGTAATTATTACGGATTCTCCGTAAAATTTATTGATTGTTTTTGTACTTTTATGTATCTATACTAAAAAATATTCATAACTTTACGGAGTTTTATTAAAGAAATTGAATTATGCACCCTCAGAAACTGTTTTTTGAGATGGCAAAAAACAAATTACTATCTCATTATCGTTTGGTAGATGTTATCTGTGATGTTTTAAATGTAGCATCTGATTCTGCTTACAGAAGAATCAGGGGAGAAAAAGAGCTGACATTAACAGAGCTAATCACCTTATCCCGTCATTTCGGCATCTCACTGGATTCCATAATCAATTATGAATCAAATAATATACTGTTCAAATACACTCCATTGGATCTGAACGATATGAACAATTATTATACCTACATGGATGATTTGGTAAATTTGTTCGACAGTATTTCTAAATCCCGGGAAAAGGAAATCTATTTCATGGCGCTGGATATTCCGGTAGCACATTTTACGCCTTTTCTTGACCTGACTCTTTTTAAGATTTATACCTGGTTCAGAAGCGTAAATAAATTACAGATAACTTATGATGAGTTCGTTTCTCAATTGGATATTCCCCGCCTGTCTGTCATTTACGAGAAAATCGGGAATGCCTATAATCAAATCCCGTCAACGGAAATCTGGACAAAAAATACGATTGTACCCATATTAAGGCTGCTGGACTACTATTCCGAATTAAACTGTTTTGAAAAAAAGGAAACACTCCCTCTTATTTGCCACCAAGTTCTTCAACTGGTGGATAATATAGAAAAATATACAGTGAAGGAAGAAAAGGAACACAGGGGAAAAACGGCATTTTTCCGGATGTACTTAAGCCCTGTCGATATTACGAATGATTTTATGATTACAAAGCGGGATGGAATAAACGTTACATCCATAAAACTTTATACTATAAACGGTATTTTTACTTCCAACGAATATTTTTGTTCGGAAGTGGAAAAATGGATGAAAGATACAATGACAAAATCGCTTTTTTTAAGCGGCGCTTCGGCAAGGGAACGCTTTAAGTTTTTTCAGGAAATCAGGAACAGAATTAATAATCTGTTGGAGAAATTTGAAAAGTTAAAATAATTATTTTTTATGATTCAGGGCAAACTTTAAGTTTTCCTGCTCAAGTTAGATTATTATTTTTAAACATGTCGCAATGAAATCCTTATTGACGACGAAGGATATGAATCACTTCAACGTGGCTTTCTTTTGGGTACCGTAGCCGACGACGACCACTTAGTCGAGAGAATTCAGGCTTTCCTGCATCATGATTTGCAGGTCGAGGTGGTCGACAAGTTTCACGTCCTGCTGTGCATAGCCAATGTAAGAAACTGTCAGAGTAGATACTGCGGACGCTTCAATGGAAAATTTGCCGTCTATATCTGTAGCCGGTTCCTACGGATAATCTGTTTGATTGACGTATTGTTTGCCGAAACCGTAACCTGGCAAAAGCAGATAATCCGAACGGTAACTACAATAAGAAATAACAAGCAACCAAACGTTTTTTTAATTTAAATTTAAAATTAATCATACATTCTTACGTTTTTAATGGTTCCCGAAAAACGGATATCTTTCAGTTTATCCGAAGCAAATCGGAAGTGGACATATACATCCTTTCCATTGTTTTGGCTATGTCTTCCAGACGTTCCCGCTCAAATGTCAATTGATTGTTAATCCATGAAATATTTTCTTAGGCGTCCGACAATACGCTTGGGGTGAATGGCCCGTTACTTTTGGCAATCGTAAGTTTTTCGTTTGGTTCCAATAATTCCGGCGTAATTTACAGAACTTGGTAGAATTTATAGGGGAAAGGTAAGAATTTTTGGTTATAACTGAAAATTTTATCGAAAAGAAAACGGTCTGCATATCACGGCTTATTCGTTTTATTTTTTTCCTGCTTGCTTTTCAAAAAATTCGTTATATAACCTAATATAAGTCCGCCAAACAAGTAAATCAGTATACTTTTCCATGTAATTATCCCTCTGAACTGCAAATATAGCATTTCGAATATAAGCATAAAAATTCCATAAAGTAATCCTTCGATAATCCAAATGTGAGATTTTAAAAATTTCCGTATCATAAATAATATGCATTTAAAAATTAACATTGCAATTTTATACATCGTCCTAGCGTATAGAGCAAAACAAACCATTAGTACGACGTAGTAAGTGATTTTTGCCTTCGCAAGGACGATGCACGAAACTAAACTACATAAAACAAATTACTTCGAAAATATACGGATATATAGTAATTATAAGGCTAAACTTCTTTATCAGATTTTTCTTTCTATTTTTTACAAAAAGCTGTTTAATTTTAGTAAAAAATTTTCGCCTCATCACTTCATGTGTTCTTTAAAAAATCTGAAAGGCCGCATCACGGCTTACAATCGTAGCATCTACCTGAAGATTGGCTTTAGCATTTGTTAAAAACTGATTATGAATAATACCCATTTTTTTCAAAATCTTCAAATTTTAATAACTTGTTAGATTCAGAAGTATGAACTTCATCTTCTAATTTGGAGCAAAATACAACTAGTATCGCAATAAAAATACTCAAAAAAAAACTAAAAATACTTTTTTCGTGATTTAAATAATTTTAAATGATTATAGTAAGCGCTAAGCGCATTCAACTTTCAAACCATAAATTTATATAAAAAAATATTCAAAAAAACTAGAAAATACTTTTTTGTATAAATTTCTAATTATTTAACTTAAAATAATTATCGCATATGATACCTAAATTCATTTTTGTAAGCCTCGACAACTATCGACATTCTGTCAAATTGCCTCTCTCCGAAATACCGTCTATTGAATTTACAACAAAACTCTCATTCAGAGAGTTTTGTAAATACTTCGGTTTTGAATTATGGAATACAGAAAGTAACAGCCGTTTGGCATTACTGATAGCAATATGTATTTAACACAATGATATATTTTTGCATAGTATTTCCTGAAAATAGCTTCAAAAGCCATTTTATCTCCGCGCTTTAATAAACGAAGCATTGTAATATCTTTGCAGCATACTTTTGACATTTATTTTCAATTTTTACCATATACTACAAAAGTAGGAAATAATTTGAAAAGATGTATATTTAGAATAAATTCGATAAAAATATCAGGGTCATTCGGATTATTTTACTACATTTGCAACAGTTATTTGAAGTAATGCAAAACGTTGTGGTTTACAGCATTTTGAATGTAACTTATCCGTAACCGCATATGGCCTGAACAGGTAAGCTACTCCTCATTTTCAACCGCTTGCTTCAAAAGTGATAATTTTTATAATAAAATAGAAAGTATTAATTTTGTTTTTTTGATAAAACAAAAATGCTATCTATGAACGACAAATTTAAAAAAATAATACTGTTTTTGGAGCCTTATAAAGGCCCCCTATTATTCTTATTCTTGCTTTTCTTATTTTGGGGATTATGGAAAATAACAATCAGCGGCGACCTGTTTGATAAAAATTTCGACTATTATCCGGAACATCCTATTGGGATTATGTACTTTTGGGGCAGAGACATTACGCCGGAATGGCTTTATACGGCTTGTCGCTGGCTAACAGAATCAGTGTCATGGTTTATTCACTTGTTTCCTAATACAGAAAATCTTGTCACGGAAGACTATTTTTTATATTTTCCCGGAGAAACATCAAATTTCATCATCTGGGGATGTACCGGAATCAAACAAATGACCATTTTTAGTTGTATCATGCTTTGTTATTTGGGTCCGTGGAAGAAAAAATTATGGTACATCCCGATGGGATGCGTTATATTAACGCTGTATAATATTACAAGAATCGGTCTTATCATAATGTTAACCAGCGGTCATGCCAATGAGCAAGATAGATTCGATTCCCTGCACGATGGTATTTTCAGATACATTTACTATACAATCATTTTTCTTCTTTGGCTTTGCTGGGAAGAATTAATTGCTAAAAAACATCGAGAACATGACAGTCAAAGAAAAAATTCAGCTTCTGCGTGAAGCAATGAAAGCCGGAAATATCCAGGCTTGTATTATTCCATCCACCGATCCGCACATCAGCGAATATACTCCGGAACATTGGAAAACCCGGAAATGGATTTCAGGATTTACGGGTTCGGCAGGAACGGTAGTTGTTACGGCAACCCAAGCAGGGTTGTGGACCGATTCCCGTTATTTTCTTCAAGCAGCCGACCAACTGCAAGGAACGGGTATCGAATTATTCAAAATAGGATTGCCCGATACGCCTTCTTTTGCCGATTGGTTGGCCGGCGAATTATCGGAAGGGGATACAATCGGTATGGAAGGCGCCGTTTTTGCTGCGTCTGAAGCCAAATCGTTGATCCAATTCTTCTCCGGTAAAAACATCCAAGTAAACTGCACTTTTGCTCCGTACAATGCCATTTGGAACGACCGCCCAGCCATTCCAACCAATCCGGTATTTATTCTTCCGGAACAGTTTGCCGGGATTTCCGCCAGGGAAAAAATTAAACAAACAAGACAAGCTATTCAAAAAGAAGGAGCAGGACAAACAATTTTGGCGGCTTTGGATACGATTGCCTGGTTGTTCAACCTGCGAGGAAACGATGTGGAATACAACCCGGTAGCCGTCGCTTATGCCGTAGTTTCCGAAAAAGAAACGGTTTTGTTCATCCATCCCGAAAAATTGACGCAAGAAGTAACGGATTATCTGAAGGGAGAAGGCATCGTATTGGCGGCTTACGAAAAGATAACGGATTATGTAAAACAGATGGCCGCCGACACCAAACTATTAGTAACTCCTGCAAAAATTAATTACCAACTTTATACGGCTATCCCGAAAAATGTTTCCATTATCGAAACAACTGTTCATCCGTCCGACCAACTGAAAAGCATTAAAAACGAAAAGGAAATAAGCGGTATCCGGAATGCCATGCAACGGGATGGCGCGGCTTTGGTTAAATTCCTGATAGATTTGGAAAAAAACTTAAACGAAGGGAACGTAATAACCGAATTGGATATCAGTCGGAAACTCCGTCAATACCGCAGTGAACAGGCATATTATGTAGGGGAAAGTTTCGGAACCATTGCCGGATACGGTCCGCACGGAGCGATTGTTCATTACGGGGCAACCGAAGATACTAATGCGGAAATTTTTCCGGAAGGTATTCTTTTGGTTGATTCGGGAGCGCAATATCTCGACGGAACTACCGATATCACCCGCACGCTGGCAGTCGGCGAGGTTTCCTCCGAGATGAAAAAAGATTACACCAATGTATTGAAAGGACACATTGCCCTAGCTACCGCCCGTTTTCCCAAAGGCACTATCGGTATGCAATTGGATGCTTTTGCCCGACAATTCTTGTGGCAAAACGCAAGTAATTACATGCACGGAACCGGTCATGGCGTCGGATTTTTCTTGAATGTACACGAAGGACCGCAAAATATCCGGATGGAATACAATCCTGCGCCGCTACAACCCGGAATGCTTACTTCCAACGAGCCCGGATTGTACAGGGCCAACGCTTACGGTATTCGCATCGAAAACCTAATTCTCACTGTTCACAGCCAAACAACGGAGTTTGGCGATTTTTACGCTTTCGAAACTTTAACACTTTGTCCGATAGATAAAAAACTTATCGACCGGTCGTTGTTGAACGAAGCAGAAATCAATTGGTTGAATACTTATCACCAAAAGGTTTACGAATCATTATCTCCGCTTCTCTCGAACGAAGAAAAAACTTGGTTAAAACAACAAACCAATGAAATTTAAGCAGCTTTTATTCGTTGCATTTATTTTTGTAACTTTCACTTCTGTCCTTGCCGCTAACGACGCGGTCGGGATAGAAGTGAAAATCCCGCAATTAAGCGAACGGAAAATTTTTTTATGCTATTATTTCAACGGACTGATTTACAAGCAGGACTCCCTTTATTTATCTCCGCAAGGAGAAGGCGTTTTTCATAATAAAGAAAACTACAAAGAAGGAATCTACCTGATTGTCTTAAACAGTAACCAGTACGCCGATTTTTTGTTGTCCGACGACCAAACTTTAACTATAACAATTACCGATACGACAGATGTTTTCAAGCATACCCGGATTTCGGGAGCGGAGCAATCGGAGGCATTTCAATCGTGGATCGACTATTTGAATGAAAAGAGAGATGCGAGAGAACAAATTCAAAAACAATACCAAGCATTTTCAGAAGAAGAAAAGGAAAAAAACCGGGAACAATTTCAAAAACAATTAGATGATTTGGATGAAGAAGTGGAACAAAACCAAAAAAATTTGATAGCCCATTATAAAGACCAATGGGTGGGACGGTTTTTTCTGGGGACTCAACCGGTAACTACAGGCCCCTACCCTACTCCTCAAACGCAAGAAGAATTTAATAAAGAATTTTCTTATCAAAAAGAACATTTTTTCGACAACATAGATTTACAAGACCGCCGGTTTTGGCGGACGAATTATTTTCCGCTGAAAGTGACTGAATACATGGAGAATCAGATCGAGCAACATCCCGATTCTTTAGCGGCGGCGGCTTCACGTCTTGTTGCTAAAACGATGGGCGACAGTATTACTTTCCAACTCATGATGAACCGGCTCATCGATTTTTCCGCTAAAAGTAAAATCATGGGCATGGAAAATATCTGGGCAAAATTGGTTGAAGACTATTATCATAAAGGGTTTGTTACTTGGGGCGACTCCACGCATCATTCCAATATTGAATTTGAATACAACAAATTACGCTACAACCGAATCGGAATGACGGCCTATGATATGGATTTGCAGGATTCGACCGGCAAACAGATGAAACTTTACGATTTGAATGAAAAATATACTTTACTCTATTTTTATGAACCTTCTTGCGGCCACTGCATTAAAACAACTCCCGAAATTTATGAAAAAATTTATAGAAAATATGCCGGTAAAGGTTTGGATGTAGCGGCGGTTTGCATCAGCAATGACCGGCAAGAATGGTTAAACTTTGTGAAACAAAATCACCTCGAAGGAGCGCATTGGCACAATTTATGGGATCCCGACCGGAAATCGTTTTTCTGGCATTTTTACGATACAAGCGCTACGCCAAGCGTTTACGTTTTGGATAAAGACAAAATAATTGTAGCAAAAAAAATCGATCCTAGTGCTTTAGATATTATTTTCGGCGACTATCCGGATGATTCAAAGTAAAATCATCTCCGAATTCACTCGATCCTCCTTCCTCCTACCTATTGCGCACAAACTATACCGAGCATAGTATAATCTTGCCCTATACTCGCTTCGGAAAGCAAATTACCGGTATCGGAAAGCCGGTATCAGCATTATCCGTGTTCTTTTTTCTTGCTTTTCGACGGCTTTCTTCGTAATTTACTATACAAATGAACATTTTGTTATGTTTATTTGTATAGTATATAGAAAGAGATGTAATTAATCAAAACCAATTAACATGAAAAAAAAGATAGTACCAGCTTCGGTAATATTTTCTGCGGTATTACTAATTGTTGTATCTTCTTGCGTGGATATAAAATACGATCTCAATAAGTTGAACAAGTATAATATTTTCAGTCCCAATGGGATTGTTGTTCCTGTTGGCAGCGTAGATACTGTTTTCCTGAAGAAAATACTGGAAAATGAAGCGATTGACAGCTTATATATGGATGAAAAAGGTAATTACTACTTTTCTTGTAGCGGAAATTACAGTTTCGATTTACCTAAAAAAGAGGAATTTCTACTTCATCCGAAGAGGTCCGTTCAGTTCATTTATGATGATTTTTCTCATTTACAGGAAATTACCATACCTTTAATGTGGGACTCGATTGTACTTATTCCGAAAGGCGAAGTTAAATATTCTCTTGATTTACCTGCGATAAAAAAAGACTGGGGAACAGCGATTATTGATTCTTGCGAATTTGATACACTTCCAGCCTTCATTTCATTAGAACTGATTGATATTGCCGCGTCGCAGGAAAACATGGAGCTAGTCCTGGAAATAACTTTTTCAGAGGCATTTACCGTTTGGGAAAATCCTACCTACTTAACATTTAATCCAATAGATTGTATAAGCGGTAAAACAGTATCTCAAGCCATTTTTATTTTCAAATACAATTTCACCTCTTCGGCGGGAAAAATCAACTATAAGCTCACTTTGAAAAAAACAAAGGGAGAAATGGAAGAAATTAAATTTGGAAATAATCCTCAAATCATAGTTAATTTTTTTATTCCGGAAATGAATGACGAAGAAGGAAATATAATTTATATCGGGAAGGTGTATGGGAAAATTAACGTCAATACGTCCTTTTTCGAAACGTTTAATACTTCCTTTTTTAAATCCTTGTTTCCAGAAGGCAAACTTAGTTTTTACAATCCATCCATACAATTGAAAACAACTGGTAATGTAGGCGTTCCTTTGGATGCTACACTTCATTTTTCCGGGAAAAGCAAGGATGCTGCCATACCGGAAACAACTGTTTCGACTTCTTTTTTATTAGAGGCGCCTTCGATAGAAGATAACGGAAAACCTAAAAACAACTTTTATTATTTTGCGCCAAGAAATGAAGATATCCCTGACGGAGCTACGTACAAACCGTTCAATTTTAACCCTATAATTCAAGCAAAACCGGATACTGTCCGATATGAATTAGAAATTGTTACAAACACGACAGATAAAGTGCATTTTGTCGATTTTCACGAACAACCGGCTATGGATGTTGCATACCAAATACAAGTTCCATTTGCTTTCGACAAAGACATGGCGCTTACATTTTCCGACACGATTGCAAATGTTTTTGACGAAGATTTGCTTGATATTCTATTCTACGATTCGTCGTATAGCGGAGATATAATTATCATTGCAGAAGTTGAAAATACCCTACCGCTGGATTTTGAATTGAATACGGCTATTTTGGATGAAAATTACAGTGTGTTGGATGAAATTGTGATTGAACCGATTGAATTAAGAGGAGACCAAAAAGAGTTTGAATTTCGGATTAAAAATCAATATTTCGGACTGATACAAAAGGCGAAACATATTAAAATCAGCTTTACGGTGGGGGTAAATGATGCAGCAATGGGCAATGAGGAAACGAAAGGATTGAACGTTAACGATTATATTCTCATTAAGGACCTGATTTTCGAAAAAACCGGAGGAATACATTTTAAATTATGAAACATTCATGTATTTCACACACCCAAGAGCATAAAGATGAGTATTCGTTTACTCGTCAACTCGTTTACTTGTTTACTCGTCACTCGTTTACTTGTCACTCGTCACTTGTCACTCGTCACTTATTTACGTATGAAAACATTATATATTATTTTACTTGGAGCGCTTTGCTTTCCTGTTGTTGGGAGAAGTCAGGCAACACAAATCAGTTATTTCATGGAAAACGCAAGCATGCGCACGTTTTTAAATCCGGCGCTGCATCCTAATCAAGGATACCTAGCATTTCCTGCTTTGGGCAATTTTTACGTAAATATGAATACGAATACGCTCAATCTGGATCATTTTACTTTTTATAAGGACGGTAATTACTTGTTTTTTATGAACGAAAATATTAGCGCCGATGAATTTCTCAGAAATATTTCCATTAATAATTACTTGGACCTGGAAGTTAACGCCGGTCTACTTTCTGCTGGTTGGTATGCAGGGGAAGGTTTCTGGAACGTCGATCTGAGTTTAAGAATGTTTGCCGGCGTCAATATTCCAAAAAGCTTTTTCAAGTTAGCTAAAGAAGGATTTGGTGTTGAAAAAAAGAAAGTCTTTGACCTTTCTAATGTCGATGTTAGCACAACCATTTTTACCGAATTAGGAGTAGGTTATTCCCTGACTTTTTTGGACGGCGCAATTAAGGCCGGATTTCGGGGTAAATTTTTAACAGGAAACGAAAATTTTGATTTTAAGGTTCGATCATTGAGTTTGGAAACCGGAGAGGAAGATTGGATTGTTCATTCCAACTCCCAAATACAAATGTCGGGACAGATGCTAAAGGCCAAATACGACGAAGATAAAATTTTTAACGAAATAGCCTATAATAAATTTATCTTGCCTCCTAGCGGGTATGGCCTCGGATTTGATATAGGCGTCGAATATGATCTTTCGCATTTATCTGATTTTTTCAAAGGAACTCCGGCAGATATTTTGAGTCGCATGAAAGTTTCGCTAGCTTTGATAGACGTTGGTTACATTCGCTGGAGCAAGTATTCCGCAGCGATACGTTCTCAAGGAATAGGACGTATTGATCCGAATAATCTTTCTTTCGATTTTAACGACAATAACAATTCATTGAAAGATCATTTGGAAGGAATACTTAGCAGCTTAAAAAAAGGGATAGAATTCAGAGAAGACATGACACCACCACATTCCTCTATTACTTCGCTTTACAGCAAGTTAAATGCAGGAATAATATACGAGGTTTGGAAAGACAAGTTAAGTATTGGTTTGTTGTCGTCTACGGCTTTTCTTCCCTACCATACGCAGACAGAACTTACTTTATCTGCCAATTATCAACCCCTCAAGTGGTTGGGCATTGCTGCCGGTCATTCTTTTATTCACGGACGGTTTAAAACTTTTTGTTTCGCATTGCATATTGCTCCTGTCTTGGGTTTAAATTTGTTTATCGCTTCGGATTACCTCATTCCGCATGTCAATCCGGATTTTATTCCTACCACCACAAAGGTTGCAAACGTCCAATTGGGAATTACGATTCCCATCGGGGAAAAAAGATAGGAATTACCTGTCACTCTATATCAGGACATGACACAGAGCATCGTATAATAACCTCAAAGCGTGAATTTATGCAAAAAATTTCACAAATTAATTTTTTTCCGAATGTATTTCCCTTCATTTAACGAATCTATTGAAGGTTGTCCTCCGCCTACCGAAACGATAATCTCCCCTTCCATAGGAACAGATTCGCCCGATTCGTTTACTACCGTCAGTTCTTTAGACGTTAATGTAAACTCGACTGTTTGCGATTCGCCCGGTTTCAGATCGATTCGTTTGAAACCTTTCAATGCCCGAATAGGAGTTGTAAATGTACGAGGATTGGTCAAATATAATTCGACCACTTCTTCGCCCTCCCTTTCACCAGTATTGGAAACCGTTGCTTTTATGGTAATTGAACGGCTTTCCGGCACAGATTCGACATCTAAATAACTGTATTGAAAGGTTGTATAACTTAATCCATAGCCAAACGGATATAGGGGTGTTCCTTTAAAATACCGGTAAGTACGATTTGCCATACTGTAATCTTCAAAATCGGGTAAATCGTCAACACTCTTATAAAATGTTACCGGAAGACGTCCTGCCGGATTATAGTCTCCAAACAAAACATCCGCAATTGCGCATCCGCCGGCTTGACCGCCATACCAAGCATTTACTATCGCCGGAAGGTGTTGGGATTCCCATTCCAAACCCATAGCGCTTCCGGTCATTAAAACCAAAACAACCGGTTTTCCCGTAGCATGCAACTCCTTCAACAACTCTTTTTGTACGGCGGGTAATTCGATGGAAGTCCGGTCGCCTCTTTTGAAGCCGTCAATTTCAACACCCATTTCTTCTCCTTCGACTTTTGCCGATATTCCTCCGGCAAAAATAATGACGTCGGCATCGCCGATTGAAGCTGCTATCTTTTGAGGATCGGATCTTTGCAGCGTTCCCATATTAAATTTTATTTCAGCATTGTCGGCATGTTGCAAGTAGTGAATATCCAAGTTGTAAGTTTTGCCTTTCCGGGCGTCTAACAGGTAATAGGCATTGATATTGCTTACCGGCTTTTGTTTTACGCCATCGATTAAAAATTCCGCCCAATCGTCCGCTTTGAGTTCAAAACATACTTCCCCATCTTTAGCGGGAGTGAATACCGTTGACCAGCGAGCAGACATTTGGCGTGCGATGATTCCATTGTCGATGTCTTGTCCATCGCCCCAGCGGTAATCAATCTTCTTTTCAATACGGCTTACGCCCGGAGACCCTTCCCGCTTTGTATTTGCGTAGTATTCGGCTTTAAATCCTTGTTGCCCATCATAGCTGAATGTTGTGTGGTCATATTCCGGAATAAAAACAAAATTATCCGTTAAATTAACGCCTTTTTGATACACAATCTGAATATCGTTTCCTGCTTTTTCTTTTATCCCCTCCAGTAAAGTAGTCACTTCGGAAGGATAGCCATAATAATTCGCTAATAAAACGCTTTCTTCGTCTGCATTTGGTCCTATAACCGTCATTTTTTTCGTTTTCTTTTTGTCCAGGGGCAACAAGCCATTTTCATTTTTCAGTAAAACAATGGATTGTCGTGCCATTTTCAGTGCGTGCGCTTTATGTTCGTCACATTCTAATACTGAAAGAGGAATCCGTGAATAAGGAACTCGTTCGTCGGGATCGAACATACCTAATCGGAAGCGGATGTTAAACAATTTTTTCACTGAAACATCAATATCTTCTTCCTTGATTAAGCCTTTGTTTACAGCTTCCGATAGAGCCTGGTAAGCCCCATTATTGTCACATTCGCAATCGGTTTCGTGCAATACGGCATCTGCTGCGGCGTTTCCGGCGTCGGGATGCGTTTTATGAGTTTGATAAAAATCCTTGATAGCTCCGCAATCCGATGTTACGTATCCATCGAAACCCCATTGATTGTGCAGGATATCGATCATTAGAGCGTCGTTGCCACAGCAAGGCTGACCGAAAAAAGCGTTGTATGCGCACATAACGCCGGTTACGTGCGCATCAACGACCAATTCCCTGAAAGAGGGAAGGTAAGTGTCCCATAAGTCGAAAGTACTGATTTCGGCGTTGTACGTATGCCGGTTCCATTCCGGTCCGCTATGCACAGCATAATGCTTGGCACATGCCGACGCTTTCAGGTATACCGGATCATTTCCTTGCATACCGTTTACGAACGAAGCGCCCATAGCTCCTGTGAGAAAAGGGTCTTCGCCGTAAGTTTCCTGTCCGCGTCCCCAACGGGGATCCCTGAAAATATTAATGTTCGGACTCCAATACGTTAATCCTAAAAAGATACCGGTTTTCCCTTTTCGGGAAGCATCGTGGAAAATAGCCCTCCCTTCGTTCGAGGCATATTCCGCCATTTGGCGAATAGATTCGGTATCCCAGGTTGCCGCCATTGCAATGGCTTGCGGGAAAGAGGTGACAGGATAAGGACTCCGGGCAACGCCATGCAGACATTCGTTCCACCAATTGTAGGCAGGGATTCCTAAACGCTCAATAGCCGGAGCATTATTCATCATTTGCGCAATTTTTTCTTCAAGAGTCAAAAGACTTACCAAATTGTTTACTCGTTCTTTTATAGGTAAATCCGGATTTTGAAACTTGTAGTCGGTTTGTCCCCAAACTCGCTCTGTTACGCACAAAGTCATTACAAAAATACCTGTTAGGATTAAAAATTTTTTCATTATTTTATTAATTCATTTTAGGGTATGACAATTCCGCCGTCTAATCTATGTTCGCTTGGACCCGGTTCGCTTCGCATCAGGCCGGTCATCCAATAATAATTTTCCAATTGTTTAGCCATGATTCGCTCGCCGGCGCCTATTTCTATCAAGTTCGGTCCCCAATCGGCTCCATATCCGCCTAATGCGGAAGAACGGATATCCGGTACATAAATGGGCCATTTCCCTCCGTTCCATGTATAACCGAAAAAGAAAGGTATAGCATGAGGCGCCATTTCTTTTTTCCAATCTATTTGGAATTTAATGAAGGGTTCACCCGGAAATGTTGCAATAGCAAACCGACTATTGATGGAAATAATAGAAAAATAGACATTATAAAAAAGCGATTTATCGTAGCGGCCGGTAAAATGCAAAGAATCGGTTTTCACTTTGATATCAGGAACGTCATAAGGGTTGGGATACAATTCCTTGGCAAGTTTTACCGCTTCGATGGAAAGTAATTTTCCCATCCGGTCGATTAGGTCGTAGTTCGATTTGCGGGGATCGTCGGGACCGGTTCTTCCACCATCCTTAAAAAGTGGAGCCTGATTACCGCCGCCGCCTTGAATAAAGAGGCAATTGATTTTATTGTCAAACGCTTCTTCAGTGTATTTGGCAGCATAGCCTACATAATCGGCCGAAACTTCAAAGTTGTTCCATGCCACATCGGGATGGCAAGCATAATTCATCACTAAAATGCGAGGATTACCCTGGGTATCTTCCAATTTGATCACTCCTACCGAAGGATCTACCGGTCCGTGCGGCAAGCGTTCACGATTGATGTAGCGGTAGTGTTCGTCGGCAAACCACGATTCTCTCGCGTGACCATCCTCTCGGATTATCAAGCGGTTAAAGCTCAATTGCGGGAATGTCCTGTATCCGCCGGAAATACGTGCCTCGAACATGTTTTTCGAAGCTTCGCTTACGGCGGCGGCAAGTTTGTCTTCCAACCATTTTCTTTCTCCTGTAGCGGATGAATGAGTGTGTTGCGGACAAAAATAAACTTCTTTCAGATTGAATTGTTTTTTCAAACTTTCTTCCAGCGGGATATTGGTATAACCGCCCAAATCAACCGCAATAAAAGCGATACGAACGTCTCCTGCTTCTAAGATGAGGCTTCTTGCATATAAAGAATCATGAACGGGATACTTTGTTTCGGGAGGCGTAATGTTTATTTTGGCTGTTCCAGCCATCAATTTATCAGCAGCAGAGGCTGTAAAATTTAAACAAAAAAGGCAATAGACAAAAAGTCCTATTGCTGACAGATTGAGTGTTTTCATGCGTAAATGAGTTATAAATTATGAATTATGAGTTACAAAACAAAATTCGATGTTAGTCGACTGCAAATATATACAAATTTAAATAGAAATCGTTTTTAATATAAGTAATTGAGTTATAATTATAGTTAATTATATATATCCTTGCGAAAGGATTCGAAGCAATTCCTCTTCTCCTTACCGGACTGCTTCGTCCCGTTCGCAAGGACAAAAAACTATTGTTTTGCTACTTGGTTAATCTTCATAACCGTCATTTTGTTTCAAATTGGGATTTACATTCAAGGCGTTGCGAGGAATGGCCAAAAGTCTTCGGGTCTTGTCTTTTACGATCGATCCTCCGCTTCCGTCGCCATAACCGGCATTAGCGTCCCACCAAGGTATGGCAAATTCAAATTTATCGAACCGGATAAGATCGGTACGTCGTTTGGCTTCCAAGATAAATTCACGCCCGCGTTCGGCCAGCAATTCATCCATTGTAAGCGTAGCTGTCGTATAACGGTCTTTATTTGCAATCGCTTCGTCGCTGTTCCAGTAATCAGCCTCAAATGCCCGTCTTTTCACATCGTTGATAAGGCTGACAACTTCTTGAGAAACGCCGCTCTTACGCATCAGCGCTTCTGCTTTAGCAAAATAGACGTCTGTTAAGCGATAGAATACTAAATCGGCGTTTCCATAATCGGCATCGGTGTATTGTCCCGGATGATACTTATAGATGCGTGCGCCGGAGTTTTCTTTGCAATCGTACCACACGTAACGATAGTCGTTCCATTGACTCCACGAATACTGACGAGGATCGGTTAGATTGTATCCTCCGCTCAAGTAAACCTCATTGTTGTCTTGGGTAAAGTTCTCTATCAGGATATCTTTGATACCTTTCCCATTAAAAGCATTTTGTATTAATAGCTTAGCCTCTTCTCCAGGAAATTCGGGAGAATACCATTCTTTAATTACGATGGTAACATCGTCGCCGGATATATCCAAGTCAATAACCGCCTTGATCGGTTTGTTGCAGAATATGAGTGGTAATCCGGCAAATTCTTCCGTACCTACCACATAATCATCTTCATCGGCAGTAGCAATATTGAGATAAGGGCCTTGATTGGGGTGCTTTCCGATACCATATAAAAACCAAGAAGTTTTCCGCAAATCCCGGTCGCTATAAGATTCGATGGCGTTGGCGGTAACTATTAAACCGTTGTTAGCTCCGTAATCGGTATTCAAGATATCCCGTTCGCGGAAATGAGCGATATTCACCGGATTTACCCAACGTCCTTTGGATTTGTTGCTGGCATTCGACCAAATGATTTCTTTAGAACGGCTTTGATTGGCATTAGAAAAAGTTGTTTCTACATCATCGTCCAATTCCATCACGCCATTGATGGCGCCGCCTTCGCCGTTTATTAATTTATTGCAATAAGTAATACAATCGTCCCAACGGGCTGTTCCCGACCATACTTCAGCATTCAAATACAGTTCGACCAGCGAAGCGTAAATTGCGGCAAGCGTGAATCTTCCGTTCTTTTCTTTAGAAAGCGGGGCGGCAGTTTTAGCAGCTTCCAATAATTCGGTTTCAACGAATTTAAATACATCCGCCCGGCTTACTGTCGGCGGATTAACCGGACTTCCGACAGTCGTAACTACAGGAATATTTCCGTAAAGGTCCATCAGTTTCATATAGAAAAGCGCCCTTATCCCTCTTATTTCCGATTCCAATTCTTGCCTTTCCGTATCCGATATTCCGGCGGCGGCAAAGTCGATGACGTTTTCAAAATCGTCCATGATGCTGTTGGCATAACCCACGCCGGTAAAAAGCGTTCTCCAAGGATCCCAGCAAGCATCATTATCGTCTACTGTCCAAGAATGATAATGTTGTCGTCCGTGTACGCCTCCGTCATATCCGTGCCTACCTTTGTTGGTCCAAGCTAATTGATCGGCGCTTGTTTCTGAAATGCGGTTATATCCTCCCATTCCCACCGAATTCCAAGAATGGGTGTATATCCGGTTTACGCCTGCGATAATTTGTACTTTATCTTTGTAATAATTATCCGGGCTGATCTCGCTATAAGGAACTACTTCCAAGTCGGTACAAGCCATTGCGGTAAGCAGCGTACCTATGATTACTAAAATTTTATATTTTTTCATGATGCGTCAATTTTAAAATCCTAAATTAAGTCCAAATAAAATAGTCGTAGCAACGGGATAGAACGTCCGTTCTTCAATACCGGGAGTAAGTCCTGTGTCTCTAACTTCGGGAGTTGTTCCGCTATAACCGGTAATAGTCGCTAAATTTTGTGCGGCGGCGTATATCCTGAGTTTACGAACCCAATTCCGGTTCTTCAGATTAAAAGTATATCCCAAAGTGAGGTTATCTAATTTGACAAAATCACCGTTTTCCAAGTAATAATCCGAATATTGCATGGATACGTGTATGTTGGAATGTTTCGTTGTAGCCGATTCCAACACGTTTTGCGGCAGCCATGCTAAGTTTCCGTAGTATAATTCTTTTGTATTGAGTATTTTAAAGTCGAATTTTCCACGTAAGAACACGGTCAGATCCCAATTTTTGTACTTGAACGTATTGCCTAAAGATGCGTAATATTTAGGATTTCCATTTCCAATATAAGTCTTGTCTTCATCGGTGATTTCCCTAAACGATACGGCTTGGTTGTTTTTATTATAGAACAACCATTCTCCGTTTTCATCCAAACCGGCATAGCGATGCCCATAAAAAGAACCGAGTGGAACTCCTTCTTCGGTACGAACGGCATAACCCAGATAACCGACGCCGGTAAATTGGTAATTATCTATAAAAGTCCCTTTATAAAGTTGGTTGGAAAAAGATTTTACATTATTTTTCTGGTAGGTGAAAGTAGCATTTACATTCCATGAAAAATCTTTATTGACAATGGGCATAGCCGTTAAACCAAATTCAATCCCTTTATTAACCATGGTTCCGACATTAGTGTAAATGTCGCTAAGCACAAAAGGAGGCAACTGCGTAGTATAAGTATAAAGAAGGTCTTTAGTAGTCCGGTTATAAACGTCAATCGAGCCTCCCAAACGGTTCGAAAGGAAAGAAAAAACGACTCCGATATTGTACTCTTCCTTTTTTTCCCATTTCAAATCAGGATTTGGATTGCGGGATGGGCGATAAGCGCTGTTCCATACCGTATTATCAACCGGATAAGTAGAATTTGGCGTAAGGGTTATCATATACCGGTAATTGGGAATATCCTGATTTCCCGTAACACCAAATCCAGCCCGTAATTTCAAGTTATTGACAAATGTAACGTCTTTCATAAATGCTTCCTTACTAATTACCCAACCAGCTGATATAGCGGGAAAACTACCCCAACGGTTGTTGGGACCGAAGCGCGATGAGCCTTCATAACGGAAAGTAGCCGATAACTGATATTTATCCATAAGGACATAATTGATACGTCCGAAAAAAGCAGCTAATTTGCTATCTTGTTTATCGCTTCCTATACCAGCAAAACTTGTACCCTGACTCACTCCTGTTCCGCTTCCCAAATTGTTGTATTTGAAAATATCGGTTTGGAAACCGGAGTTCCATGCGTCGAATTTTTCATTGACTTGATATTGATAGCTGTGTCCGGCGACAATATTAACGGCGTGGATAGTATTGAATGTCCGCGAATAATCAATTGTTGATTCGATTGTTTTTAAAACGTCTTGCTCTTGCCACTTTTGCGCTCTCCCACCTCCGCTATAGCTATCAGTAGATGCTTTACTGTCTTTGGTTAGGTACTGACTACGCAAATCGTCGTATTGCTGCCAAGAAGCCATAGTAGAAACCCGTAAATCATCGGTGATATGCAATGTTATCTTACTTGAGCCTAGTAAAGTAGTGCGACGGGCTAAATCTTCTTTTGTGGCGTAGTTTGCCAGAGGATTGTAAGAGCCAAACCCTTGGTCGTCGATCCAGTTTCCATTGCTATCTTTCGGATTCATCGTCGGATTGCGTTGAGCCGCTTGTTCGAAAGCATCATTGCTTCCCGTCATGTTCCGTTTACGGAAATTGGCGCTCAAATTTAATTGGACTTCCAGTTTGTCGTTCAAGCCCCAGTGGGTAATATTCAAACGTCCACCCCAAGAGGTTTGATCGCTTTCGCGGGCAATCGGATTAAAATCCCGGTAATAAACCGAAGCACGATAACCCGATCTATTTGCGCCGCCTGCAATAGAGAGATTATGATTTTGCGACATATTGCCGGTATCAATCATTTCGCCCAACCAATCGGTGTCGCCTCCATAGTCGGTCATAGACGCCGTATTGTATCCGCCCGAGTTCATATATTCCCTGTATTGTGCGGCGGAAAGGACTTTGGGACTACGATATACGTACCCGTGCGAAACGGAAGACGAATAATCAAAAACCGGTTTTTGAACGCCCAATTTTGCCTTTTTTGTCGTTATCAGCACAACGCCGTTAGCTCCTCGCGTACCGTAAATAGCTGCTGCCGATGCGTCTTTCAACACGCTGAATGATTCAATGTCTTCCGGTTGCACTAGACTCAAATCACTTCCCGGCACTCCGTCGATAACGATCAGCGGACGTGTTCCTCCTGTGATTGAAGATACGCCGCGTATCTGAATTTCAGTATCTGAACGTGGGTCTGTACCATTAGGAGTCGTAATGGTTACTCCGGCTAATTTTCCTTGAGCAAGTTCCAAGACGCTGGAAGGAGCCGCAGTTGTGTTAAAGGCATCTTCTCTTAACGAAGATACGGCGGCCGTGACTTCATTTCTCTTTTGAGTACCATATCCGATTACGATAACTTCATCGATTGCGATACTGCTTTCCATCATTTTTACGTCGATGATATTCCGGTTTCCTACAACGATTTCTTGCGCGGTATAGCCAATATAAGAAAATGATAATACCACATTCCCATCGGGAACATTAATCGTATACTCTCCTTCAGCATCAGTTATTGCTACAGCGTTACTCTTTTTTTCGATAACGCTCACTCCCGGCAACACTTCTCCGTCTTTATCCGTTATAATACCTGTAATTGTTCTTCCGGATTGAGTTGTCGAATTTCGATTGACTGTTTGCGTGGGGATTTCTGTAGCAATTAATTGTGCAATGAACAAGAACTGTAACAAAAAAGCCGACGCGGTAATTTTCAAAATAATGTTTTTCATACTAAATTTAATTGTTAATTTGTATTAGATTAATTGTCTCGCTAAAAATATTCTGCAGTGCAGAATTTAACATATTTTTCCGTATTTTTGCAAATTAGAAAAAATGTGTGAAATTTTATTGTTTTATTCCATAGGCATACATTTATTTTTAAGTTTACTTTAATCTTGTATTCCATATTTTTTTTATGGTTTCTTCTTGCGAAAAACCGACCGGACAAGCGTTGCTTTTTGTATTGGCAAAATACGACCGGAGCGTTTGGGAAGCAGTAGGGCCGGAAATCATTCGAATTACGCACATTTGAAGATGACCGTTCGGATCGGTTTCACGTAACCAGTCAAACGCATACCACAACCATCGGTTACGGTAATCTTCATCCTGAACGGCAAACCATGTAATATCGTCGTATCCCCAACAGAAATGATCGTTAAGATTCGCCACGCCTATGGGAGGTTCTCGTCTTACACCGAAATTGTCGAATTCGACGAGGTAAGGCATACT
The DNA here is from genome assembly GCA_031275735.1 of Dysgonamonadaceae bacterium. Lineage (GTDB taxonomy): Bacteria > Bacteroidota > Bacteroidia > Bacteroidales > Azobacteroidaceae > Azobacteroides. The sequence goes on along the minus strand of JAISOJ010000077.1, from coordinate 34,009 downwards.
TTCAGCTTTCCACCCGCTGGGGGAAATCGCGCCTTGGCTTTTTTGATAGAGACCATCGCTATGACCTACTTCCAGTATTCCTTCCATTGGTTTGTCGGACACTTCTTTTATCCGAAGCGGAAAAGAATTAAAATCCAGCAAGCTGACTCCCTCTTTGATAAATCCGTGAAATGGGGTGTGAGCGTCTAAGAGGACGTAATGCCGGCGGGCATTTTTTTGGGCGTATTCACGTATCTTAGCAATCAATTCGGCATAATGGATTTTAGAAGGATCGTCCCTGCCGATAACTTCTACTTGACCCAAATGGAAAGCTTCGCAACCAATATCGATATAAGATTTAGCCAGAAAATAAAACCACATTTTGGTTTCGAGATTATTGATGATGGGTGAACCTCCGCCCCGGCTACGCATAAGCACTTCTCCTTCCGGATCGCTCCGTTTGATCATATCTTCCACTTTGAAATTACGTTCTTCCGCAGGAAGGTTGAATGCCTCAAAAACCCACGCCGGAATTTTTAAGTTATTGGCATCGGAACTTACATGTTCGAAAAGGCATCCCTGGAAAATGATTTCAGGATCGTAATCGTGCATCCGTTCAATGAGTTTTTGGGCATAATCCAAAAATGCAGGATCGCCCAAGCGGCCTTCTTCACTCCAACGGTAAATGGCGCGACCAATAAATTTGGCTCCGATGTTTTGAAGCATGCGAATATCGTCTTCTCTATAAGGAAATTGATAACCTTCGGGAGTCCCTTGTACAAGAAAATAACCGGCTGTGACAGCGCGGTCCAAATAATTTTCCAACACATCCCTCGATATGGAACCGTCAAAATAATAAGGAGAAGAGTTTGAAAATTTTTCTTTTTTTTCGGCCGAGCAACTAATATAAATTCCCGGGTAAATCGCAGAAACAATTAAGATGAGTAGTAATCTATATTTTTTATTCATAAAACTTAAGTGTGCTAAATTTATGGTGCAAATAAAAAGGTTCCAGGTTAATAAAAACATTAAGAAAAAGGTTAATAAGAAAAAATTTAAAATTTATATTTCGTATTTTCTTAAAATTAAGCTCATTTTACTGTTTTTATTTTTTTCTCCCTGAATCGCTGGCCATATTTATTAAGATCCATGCATTTAATTTTTAAGCTGTATAATTTTGAGAAAAATCAATACTCATACGGTATTCTATGATATCTGCAATACTTGTTTTTTATTTAGTTTAATGCCTCCGGCATTATCCGGACAGCGATGGGGGCAAGCCCAGAATGACAAATACAGTCAAAAGGACTTATCCATGTTTTTTTGATAAAAACGATAATGGTATGAATTTTACATTATCTTTTTTTCCAACGAGAAAAAGGATTTTTCCTGTAGGAAAAATCCTTTTTAGAGCTCCCGAAAAGTTTGTTAGGACGATTGTTTTTATTAAGGTTTATTTATAAATCCGTACTACTAACGACTGGTTTTTTTCCAATTTTCCTTTCAGCACTTTTTGGGTATCTCCCATCGCTTTTCCCGTATATAAATCCTTGATTTTATATACATTTTTTCCGGAAAAAGCAACTTCATTTCCAAATACTTCATCTTTAACGATTTGCTCATTCCAATCAAACTCAAATTCCACTGCGCCTGTAGTTGAATGATTCAAGAAGCAAATGGCCCATTCGCCATTGACTAATGGTTTTACCCAAACTTCAACGCTTCCCATATCCGTGTATTTAAATCCTTGAATCCCCAATGCATCCTGATTCAGCGCAATAATATCTTTGTTTTTAAGGATACTCAACGTTTCTTCGCTCATATTTCTTAAATCATTTCCGAGAATCAAAGGAGAATTAAGAATAGCCCAAAGAGCAAAATGAGATTGGTTTTCGTGGAATGTCAAGTTACCGTTTCCTACTTCCAACATATCCATGTCGTTCCAGTGACCGGGACCGGCCGCTTTGCGCAAAATAGTATTATCATGCATATTCAATATTTGCATCACCCCCCAGGATTTCCATGTTCCGTGGTCTTCAATACAATCGAAACAGGCGAAAATATCTCCGGTAGTTCTCCAGCTGTGACCTATATTGCCCGCCCACTCCCAAGGTTCGGCATCTCCCCATTCGCATATACTTAAAAATACAGGCCGGCCTGCGGCATACAGGGCGTCGCGCATGGTGGTATATGCTTCTTTCGGATTGAGTTCTCCCGTATCGCACCAATCGTATTTCAAATAATCGACGCCCCATTCGGCATATTTCAACGCATCCTGATATTCATGTCCGCGGCTTCCGGGATAGCCGGCGCAGGTTTTATTTCCGGCACAATTGTACAAACCGAATTTTAAGCCTTTGGAATGAACATAGTCGGAAACGGCTTTGATTCCGTTCGGAAATTTTACCGGATGAGGAACCAAATTTCCGCTTTTGTCCCTCTGCATATCCATCCAACCGTCGTCTAACAGAATGTACTCGTAGCCTGCATCTTTCAATCCCGAGCTGATAAAGATGTCGGCTATATCTTTTACTAATTGTTCATTGATGTTTGTTGCAAATGTATTCCAACTGTTCCAACCCATTTGAGGCGTTTTAGCCAAATTTTCAAATTTTTGCGATGAAGCGGATATGGTCAGCGATAAGAGAATCGCTGACAAAAAAAGTTTTTTCATTTTCATTTTCATTTAGAAACTGTTTAAATTTAGGATAAAACATTGATTATCGGTTGTTTATATTGATAATATTTCGTATCTTTGTGATTATCAATACATAAAGAACGATGATAAATTATCGGACAAACTTAACCGACAGCCAATAGGATGCAATATTACAAATAATTGGCGACACTTGCAAGCGTAAGTATGAATTAAGAGAAATATTCAACGCGCTGTTTTATCTGTTATACTTTGCGCGGTATAATTTTATACAATAAAAAAGAATAAGCATATTTGCAAAACTTACTAAAGAAAATCAGGGCAAACGCACGAAAATTGAGATTTAGATGTCTCCACTCGCTTACGCTCGGTCGACATGACGGCGTATCGTGTTGTTAATGGGGAAACTGCCGCGCGTTGGCGGTTTCGCCCTCAACGCGCTGCTGTTCCCTCCCTCATTTTTTATGGAGTCATCGTCCTGTCGACCAAAGGAGCGTAGCGACTGCGTGGAGACATCTATATTATTTTCGTGCGTTTGCCCTGAAAGAAAATGCGATATGCTTATGCAAATGAATTTATTCACGGAAGAAATTCGGGAGCTAAATTACAAAAGATTTCGGGAAAAAAGCCCGATTATTCAAAAAAGATTACATGCGGTTTACCTTAAGTCTGTCATGGTGTTAAGCAACAGCTATATAGGAGAAGGGCCGGATACCCACAGGAACAGCGTTGATGCATGGATACGTATTTACAGGGAAGAAGGGCCAGAAGGTTTGAGTATTTTGCGTTACCGTTCTCCGATAAGTGAAATGGAACAGCATGCAGAAAAAATCAAGCTGTCCTTTTCGGATAGCTTGATACAGACGACCAAAGAGTTTTCGCACAAAATATATGAGCTGACCGGTATTTCAAGGGGATTAACACAGGTTCGCAAGTTCATCAAAAAGCCGGGATCCAAACATCTTCAAACCGGCCACGTGTCGGCAAAATCCGATAGCGCCAAACAGATGGAATGGAAAGCAACCGTGTTGGATATGGCCATCAATGAGGCAGAAAAGGGAAGCTGCCGAAACCCTGCACATTACGCTTCTATTTTTGTAATGTCTATTCACGAATAACATTGCCGCCTATACTTATGGAGTTGATCCGCACCGTCAGAATGAAATATGCAACTCGCCTTTTGCTCGCCACAAATCATACCGTTCAGGAAATTATGTTTCAATGCGGATACAATAACAAATCGGCTTTTTACCGTAAATTTCAAAAGATATACAACCTGACACCTAAAGAATATAAAAAACAAGCCCCATTGTAATTTTCTATTAAATAGCATATTATGAAATAATATACTCTTTTGAAAAAATAGTGTACATCCTCAAATAAATACATGGCATATTTTTGTACCTGAAACTAATTTATAAGCAAACAATGGATATTGCAAAAAGATCAGAAAAAAATCCTATTCTTTCTCCTTCCGACCTAAAAGCAGGAATAGAGAGAATGGAAATTGCCTGCCTGCTTAATCCGGGCGTTTTCAGATATAAAGGAAAAACAGGATTATTGTTGCGAGTAGCCGAGCGGCCTATTCAGCAGGAAGGCGTCATCAGTTTTCCCGTATACAATACGGAAGGAAAAATAGAACTTCTATCGTTTGATAAAAACGATCCGAATTTAGATGCTTCCGACCCGCGTGTAATTGCCTATAAGGGAGAAAATTATTTAACTACGCTATCTTATTTACGCTTGGTTTTCAGCGAAGATGGTATTCATTTCCACGAAGAGCCGGATTATCCGCCTATTTTGGGTAAAGGCACGCTCGAATCGTTCGGCATCGAAGATTGCAGGATAGCAACCACTTCGGATGGTTTTTTTCTCACTTTTACGGAAGTGTCGCCGGTTGCTGTAGGCGTAGGGTTAATGCATACAACGGATTGGAAAGAATTTACTCGCCACGGAATGATATTTCCGCCACATAATAAAGATTGCGCCTTTTTCGAATCGAAAATCAATAATCGCTACTATGCACTCCATCGTCCAAGTAGTCCGGAATTAGGCGGAAATTATATATGGTTGGCAGAATCGCCCGATCGTTTGCATTGGGGTAATCATCAATGCGTAGCTACAACAAGAAAAGGCATGTGGGATAGCGCCCGCATCGGAGCCGGAGCTTCTCCCATTCAAACTCAGGAAGGTTGGTTGGAAATATATCACGGAGCCGATAGCAATCATCGCTACTGCTTGGGAGCGCTCCTGCTGGATACGAATAATCCGTCGAAAGTGCTTGCTCGAAGTAAAGAACCAATTATGGAACCTGTCTATCCTTATGAACAAACCGGTTTTTTCGGAAACGTCGTTTTTACTAACGGACACTGGATCGAAGGCGATACCATTCACTTGTATTATGGAGCCAGTGACGAAGTAATCTGCCTTGCCGATTTTTCCATTTCGGAAATTTTAGATTCATTAAAATAAAACAAAAATAAAGAGATGATAAATAAATTGAAGAAAGAATATCTGTTTTTCCGGCAACAAGCATTGAACATGCGGGTCTTGTTGATAACTAACATGCTCTATGCCTTGGCGCTTCCCGTAGTAGAGATTTTTATCGGCGCTTATGTGATGAGAAACACCAATAATCCGGTGATGGTGGCTTACTATCAACTGATGATGTATGCAGGAATTGTAATCGCTTCGTTGATAAATGGTTTATTGTTGAAAAAATGCAACGTAAAGTTTCTCTATGCCGTCGGCATCCTGGTAAGCGGACTGTCTATGTTTGGAATGATGACTATTCAATCTTTGGGTTTTATTGCATTGGGGATTGCCGGTCTTACATTAGGAATCGCGTCCGGCTTTTTTTGGACAAACCGTTACCTATTGTCGCTCAATAATACATGCGACAACAACCGGAATTACTTTTTTGGCTTGGAATCGTTTTTCTTTACCATCGCCTCTATTGGCGTCCCTTTATTGATTGGCGTTTTTATCAGCCGAATGGATGGATATACGATCGCCGGAATACAAATTGATATTAATTCTGCCTATCGCATCGTAACCATTGTTGTTATTCTCGTAACTCTGATGGCTTGCCTGATTCTTTGGAAGGGAAAATTTTCAAATCCGAAGGAGAAGAGTTTCCTTTTCTTCCACTTCCATATCTTATGGAAAAAAATGTTGTTCTTGTCTTCTTTAAAAGGGATGGTACAAGGTTTTTTAGTTACAACGCCGGCAATATTAGTTCTCCAATTAGTGGGCGATGAAGGAACTTTAGGTTTAATACAAAGTATCAGCGGCGTCTTGACGGCAGTTTTGGTATATGTATTGGGACGTATCGCCCAACCGCAAGACCGGTTGAAAATATTTTTAGGCGGTATGTTGATTTTCTTTACCGGAACATTATGCAATGGTATTTTATTCTCTTCCTTGGGAGTCATTTTATTCGTTTTAGCAAAGGTAATTTTCCAACCCCTGTTTGATTTAGCTTATTTTCCTATTATGATGAAAACAATAGATACGGTTGCCGTATTGGAAAAGAGGAACGAATATTCTTATATTTTAAGTCATGAATTCGGTCTGTTTTTAGGAAGAGTTTTCGGTCTATTGCTTTTCATCTTGTTAGCTTACGGCATATCGGAAACTTTTGCCTTGAAATATGCATTGATCATCGCCGGTGGATTGCAATTATTAGCTTATCCTCTAAGTAAAAACATAATAAACCATACAAATACAATTGAACATGAAACAGCTAATTGAACTATCATTCATTTTTATTTGCGCTTTTTTCTCTCTGCCTGCAACAATTACGGCGAAAAAATAGACCAAAAAGCGACATACAGGGTGAAGCTATGCCTAAACTGCCTCAGCCCTACCGAATATTAGACTGGAAAGAAAAAGAATCAGTCAGCGACATCTTAATCTATACGTTTTTTCATTCATAAAATTATATTTAAGTGTGCAAAGATGAAACTATGATATAAATAAAAAGACTCCGGGTTAATAAAAACATTAAGAGAAAGGTTAATAAGAGAAATTTTTAGATTTATATTTTGTATTTTCTTAAAATTAAGCTCATTTTACTATTTTTATTTATGATTCTTTTATTACTTTTGTGAATTAACATTTAAATCGCATGAGGACTGGTTTACTTCTTTTATTGTTTTTTCTTTTTTTGTTGCCGCTAAAAGGACAAGAAATCCAATATGGCTTGGCATTCAAATCATACGAAGTTGAAAAAGAAAAACGTACAGGATTAAATTTAACTCCGAAAAAACCTTTTCACTTTCCTAAAGGATTTATAATGTCTTTTGATGTTAATCTTGACTCTAAAATGATTCATCCTTTCGGACATATATGCAGGATATTAAATGAAGACGGAAGCTTGATCGATCTTGTGTTAAACGGTTTTAACGACGCCGGTCAAACCATGATATCCCTTATTTCTGCTTCTTACGGTATCTATTTCGATCAACCGTTTGATAATGTGAATATCCATTACGATCGATTCATTCCGATTGAAATCCAGGTTGATACAAAAAACAGCGCCATCCGGTTTTTGGTCGGAAACAGCGAATTTACAAAACAAAATGTGAATTTAAGCCGCTTAAAAAATGTCAATATTTTGTTTGGTAAAAATAATATGTCGAGGATTCAAACGACTGATGTTCCTTTGTTTAAATTGAAAGATATTAAAATTGCCGGCATGTCGAAGGAATTGCTTTTTCATTGGGAATTATCCAAACATTCCGATACAGGCGTATATGACAATTTGAAATCGTGTTTTGCTTCTTGTGAAAATCCGGTATGGTTGTCGGATAGTCATGTGTCTTGGAAGAAACAAGCCGCTTTTAAAACTCGCAGCAATCCGCAACTTGCTTGTAATCCGGATAAAAATGAAATCGGGATTTTCGATCAGGATAAATTTATTCGTTTCAATCTTCGTTCTTCGACATTTACAGAAGAGGAAGTGCTTCATCCCTTGATTTTCAGCTATTCTAATTCCAACAACTTGATATATAATTCCGTTACAAAAAAATACAATTGTTATATTTTCAACCGCGATCAAGAAAGGGAAATATTGGTTTACGATACGCTTGAAAACCAATGGAATAAAGAGCTTGAAATTCGGAGGTATCCGGGTAATTGGCACCATAGTAACCTTTTTCTTGAAAAAGATAACTGTTTATATTTGTTCGGCGGATACGAATATCACCAATACAAAAACGGATTTGACCGCTACAATTATTCTAATCAAATGTGGGAAAGCCTTTTATTGAAAGGAGACAGGATTGCGCCTCGTTATTTATGCGGACTTGGAGAAATTGATAGCCGGCATATTCTTTTGTTTGGCGGTTATGGCAGTGAAACCGGAAATCAAAGGGTATCGCCTCATTGTTATTACGATCTATACAAAATAGATGTAAAGTCTCTGGAAGTTAAAAAGATTTGGGAAATGGAACCGCCTTTAGTTGATTTTGTCGTAGCCGGTTCAATTATTCCCGATGCAGAGCAAAAGTCATTTTATGCGCTCGCCTATCCTATTTCGCAAGTTCATACGAATTTATCGCTGATGAAAATTTCGATAGATAAACCTGAATACCAGACAATTGCAGACACCATTCCTTTTACCTTCGAAGATGCAAAAACTTCTGTGGATTTATACATGGATAAAACGCTTAACTTGTTGATTGCTACAATTATTAATACACAAAACGACAACTCCTGTACGGTATCTATCTATACATTGGCCAATCCCCCTTTTTCAAGAAGTAAATTGTACCAAAAAGAAGAAAAGACTAATTTTTTACCTTTAATACTTGGTATAAGCGGATTTTTTATCCTTACCTGTATTGGCTTATTTGTTAAAAAAAGAAAAAAACGAAAACCCGTTAAGAAAATATTATTCGGAAATACAGTCAAAAATAAACAATCAATTTATTTATTCGGAGAGTTTCAATTAATTGATAAAGAAGGAAATGATATTACAAAAGATTTTTCGCCCATGCTTAAACAACTTTTTCTTCTTATCGTTTTATATACGATGAAAGATAGTAAAGGCGTTTCCAATTTCAAGATGAAAAGTTTGTTATGGTACGACAAATCGGAAGAAAGTGCAAAAAATAATCGAGGAGTATTTATTAACAAACTTAGACATACATTGAACCGAATAGGCGACATCAAGATAAAAAGCCAGAATATGTTTTGGAGTATCGAATTTGACAATGATGTGTTTTGCGATTATTCGGAAGCTTTGTTTTTGATGGACAAACTTTCTAAAAACAAAAAAAATCCGGATATGGAAGATATTCAATCTCTTCTTTCTATTGTTTCAAGGGGAGAATTTCTTCCCGATTTACCTATCGAATGGATTGATTCTTTTAAATCCGAATTTTCAAACAATCTGATTGATTTCTTATTAGAACTGTACAACCAATTAGAAAGCGTCATTTCTCCAGCTTTAGCCGTTTTCCTAGCCGACGCTATTTTTGTCCATGATTCGCTCAGCGAAGAAGCGCTTCAAATCAAATGCCGTAATTTGTTGAAAATAGGTAAAAACGAATCTTCTAAAAAAGTGTTTAACGCGTTTTGTAACGAATATAAGCTATTATTGGGAGAACCTTATAAGGGTTCGTTTAAAAATCTGTTGAAAAACGGAGCAAATAATGTCGGATTGCTATAACTTATTATTCGGCTATTGTCGTGCGCACATTTCTTTGAAATCACAGTATTCGCAATTACCCGCGATTTCGGTTTGTTGAAATGGAATAGCCGGATTAAACAATTCCTCAACCTTTTGTTTCAGTAAGGATTCAAATTCGCAATTCAATTCCCTGAAATCTCGGATAGGTTCTTTATTGTACAAGACGACCGGCGAATAATTTTCTTTTCCGGCTTCTTGTATATACATTAATGCCGGAACTACCGGTAATTGGAAATTTTCTTTTTGAAGCAAAGCGGAAGCATACACAAACGTCTGGAAAATATGCGATGCGCGGTTATCTTTGGCGGTAAAGAGATCATGCAAAGTCTTATACGTTTTTCCTTTTCCACCGGTTTTATAATCAATGATATAGAAACAGCCGTCTTTTTCTTCCAATCGATCGATAATACCTCCAATTTTCAATTTTACATCGTTTTTTTCCAAAGTAAAAAACGAAGTGAGGGGATATTCCAATCCATGCAACGTGAAGGGTGCGCGTAGGGAATCAAATTCAATTAACCGTTTGACAATATGGCAAATGATTTTGTAGTTAATTAATTGTTTTCCGTTGAAATTTTCCAGTGCTACCGGTTTTCCCTTGAAATATTCCCGTTCAAAGGCACGACCGACTAATTTTTCTATCCGATGAGGCGTTTTTAGGTAGGGAGTAAAATGTTCTTTTCTAACAACAAAGGGGGAAAAAATTTTTATTTCTTCCGAGATTTGTCCGATTTCCCTGTAAAGGTATTCGGCGGTGCGGTGAAAAATAGACCCGAAAACCGAATTATCCAATTCGTCCGATAATTCTTCTTTGTTTTTCAATCCTTCGATATATTGCTGGTAGAATTTAAACGAACAATCGATATAAGTGTTTAACGCCGTTGGCGACAATCGGCTTGCCTCCGGATTGAGGTTCAGATCGTATTGTGTTCGAATCCGACTTAATAAGGCTTCGTCTTTTTCGATACGAATCGCTTGGGGTTGCCAAGGAGTTATGGGCAATTGCATTGCCTGGCGTTTTATCTCCATTTTCCATGGCGATTCGATAAGCAATTGCAAAAGGAAGCGGCTGATTTCCGCCTTGCCTACCTGCGTTTTGTCTACATTATACACAAATGTGAGATTTTCAGAACGTTGTATCAGACGGTAAAAATAATAAGCGTAAATCGAATCTTGTTGATCAACCGTATTCAGATCGAAATGTTGCCTGAGAAATTGAGGAATGAATGTATTTTCGCTGTTATTTCCCGGCATAAACCCTTCATTTACGCTCAGCATCAAGATATTTTTGAAATCGAGTGTACGGGTTTCCAGCATACCCATGATCTGTAAACCTTTTACCGGCTCGCCATGAAAAGGAATTTTTACCGTGGACATTAATTTTCGGAGCAAGCGTAGAAAAGTTGGCTTCCCCAGTCGCCAGTCGCCGATTGCCAATAATCCGTTTAAACGATTGATTACTTGGTAAGCCCGAAAAACGGATTCGGCATACAAACCGTTGTAGGTTTCAGTATATAGATTTTCTTTTCCCATACAAACGCCTAATCGTTGGGTAACTTCCAACAAATAAGCGGCTAAATCCGAAGTATCTTTTGCAAAAGAAAAAAGCAATTCATCTCTCAAAACATCTAATGTAGGGAAAAAAATATGATTATTTACGATTTCTTGTTCCACTTTGTTAGCTTCGGGAAACAGAATTGCCGTATAAGGATGCCGCAATACCGGCAAGACAAATTTGTAACGGAACGATCGATTGGATGCGTGAAATCCAAGGGTTTGCATTTCCGTCAACACTTGCAAAAAACTACTAATAGGAGTTAATGTTATCGGAAAACCCATGGTAATATTGATATTTTCTACTTTTTCGGAAGGAATCGTATGCATTACTGCGGGTAAAACGGCTTCATTGCACAACACGATGGCCGAATCGGGGAAGGTAGGAGAAGGTGGTTCATCCAACGAATCAATCCAGGAAGGAATAACAGCCGCTTGTCCGTTTTCGGAAGAAGACGCCAAAAAAGTAATTTTTTTTTCTTTTGTTCGAAACGAGTCGAAAGGAGCTGCGTTTAAAGCCGAACCGAATTTACAAATGTTGTTTTTGATAAATCTTCCGGCTTCCGTTTCCAAATAATACGAATCGTAATCCCAGTAAAACAACGCTTTATCTTTTAACCGAGCGAAAAGCTTTTTTTCGCATTGATTCAAGACATTGAATCCGGCAAATATATATTGTTTTTCTGTAAAACGGTTTTCTTTATTTTCAATCACAGAGCGCATCAACATGCCGGGATAAGCAATATTTTTCGTTTCTAATTTTTCCTTCAAAGCAAAATAAACCTCGCCCAAAATACTCCAAATATTCCAAAAAGCGGTTTTCAACGCGCTTTCGCCCTGAAAAACGTGTTTGAAATATTGCATCAACGTTTTGATTTGATTTTCGGTCAAATGGGAAAAATTGTCTTTCAATTGGTCTAAATCCTGGAGGTTGCCAAACAACAAATGCACATTTGCCAGGTTTTTGTCTATATCGTCGAAATCACTCAAGAGTATTTCCCCAAAGAAGAAAAACTCGTCCAAAGTTTCGACAGAAGGGATAGCGGAATGGGCATTAAAAATGTCGATATACGTTTTATATAATTCACCGATTAAATGGATACTGTCGCCTTTTCTTAAAGTGGAGGCATTTTCGAAAAGTGATTCAATTGATTGATAACGAGGCGTCCACAATGGCTTTTTAGCATGCCGGTAAAGTGATTGGTTGAAAAACAAACCGGCACGAATGTTTGGAAAAACAACTGTAATATCAGCTAAATCAGTCCCTAACCGAGTTATTACATCGCCGGCAACAAGATCGAGGAAAAGCTCGGAAAAATTTTCGTCGAACATAAGGTCTATTTATTTTTTACCGGAATGATTTTATGTATCTAATATTTAAACAAAAATTCCCAATAAAAATAACTGGCTGTAAATGTAATTATAAACGCCAGTAGTCCGGAATATACAATTGAAAGAAATCTCATTCGTCTTCGCTCGCTTTTTAAAAATAAGTACAAGCCCAGCGAAAGGATAAAGGTAGAAACTAAAACTATGGGCAACATCCAAACCGAATGAATTTCATCGCAAAATAAAAATATAAAAAACGGGGCAAAACCATACAAAATAAACCCGATTAATATCGGTTCATTCTTAATTTGTTTGGCGAGTTGCTTGGCCGGACTTATTGAAGGTTTAATTATTAAGCAAATAACAAGAGTTATAAGTAATGGTACCCATGCCCAATAACCTAAATTTTCGTCTTTAAAGCCAGGTACGGTTACTGCTGTAAAAAAAGCGCTAAAAAGCGTACAAAACCCCACTGCCGGTAACGACCAGCGCGGAAAATCCTTTACCCATCCTATTCCCAGAAGAATGAACATGGAAACAACGGAGGCAATAAAAAAAGCGTTGCTGAAAGGAGAAACACCTGTACCCCCTATTGAAAAGCTCCAGTTGAAGCCAAACAATACAAATGGAATTGTGGCCAACAACGAGATCCGAGGCGAAAAATTAGTCTTCATATTTGTTAATGTTAAAGTAAATAACTATTGTTTTAACGTATAAATAGAAGTTATTATTGCAGGCAGGAAAAATTATCCCTGCCTGCATCAAATTTTTCACCTGTACTTGCAGCAAGGCGCCAAAGCATTGTACGCCTCATCATCCGCCTTATCCTTTTCGGTATCATAGCCGGCTGCTGCAATTGCCTTACTGATAGCATCCGGCGAAGTTTTTGCCGCATCAAAACGCACCTGCAATTCTTTCGATTCGCCGTCCCATTCAGCAGAACCGACTCCCTCCTCCCCTTGCGCCGCCTTTTCGATGTTAGACTTGCACATTTCGCAATTGCCTTGAACAACCAAGGTTGCCTGAGTTTCCTCAACGGAAACCGTCGAAACGGTTTCATCCGGACTTTGCTTTTTACCCGAACAGCCGCTGTTGACGGCAATCAAAACGATTACTGCCGATAAAAAAATTAACTTCTTCATTTTTCTTTACTTTTAAATGGTTTATAATTAACACTAAATTCTCAATTCATCATGCTTTTCTTTCCTTCCAACTGGGCGCTGGCGTCGATCGTAAACACGCCGTTCGTCACAATCTCTTCCCCTTCGCCAAGTCCCGACAGCACCACCCAGGCCTCGCCCAACGAAGCGCCCAACTCAACTTCCCGAAGCTTGAACGCAGGCAAATCGCTATCCTGTTGTTTCACGTACACAATCGAACGCTTACCCGTCCACAGCACAGCCGTTTTAGGAATTACAACCGCATCGCCCGACTGTTTAAGACTTGCCTTAACAACGGCATTGGCATACATCCCCGGCTTTAACTCCAAACGCGGATTACCCGTTTCCACCCGCACCTTGGCCGTACGGGTCTCCCTGTCCAACACCGGATCAATGAATGCAATACGCCCCGAAAACGTCTTTCCGGGCAATGCCGGCAACGTATAGCTGACCCTGTCCCCCCTTTTCAGATAAGGAAGATCGGCTTCGTAAACGTCGAACAAAGCCCATACCGACGATAAATCGGCCACATCGAACAAAACGCCGCCCTGATTGACGTAATCGCCTGCCTCTACTTTTTTTGCAACAACAATCCCCTGACTGTTAGCCGCAATACCAATCAGCGGCGAAGCAACCCCGCTCCGTTCAATTTGAGCAACCTGTTCATCCGTCAATCGCCACTGACGCAATTTTTCCCGCGCCGCCGTCAACAGGGCGGGCTGCGAAACACCGATTTTAACCGCTTCCAGCAATTCCCGCTGAGCGTTCAGCAAATCGGGCGAATAAATCTCCGCAATCATTTGACCTTTACGAATGGTTTCACCCGTAAAATTAACATGCAATTTTTCTATCCGTCCGCTTACATGCGAAACCTGCGAATGTAAACGACGTTCATCCACCCGGATTGTACCGTATAGCTGCACTTCTTTCTCCGGACGGCTGCGGCTGACTACTGTCGTTTGGATATTGGCCAGTGCAGCGGCTTCGTTCGACAGCGCCATTGTTTCCGAATCAACGGTTTCTCCGACGGTTACCGCCGTTTTGACTGGAATCAAATCCATCGCGCAAAGCGGACACAGTCCGGGTTTCTCCTGCCTGATTTGCGGATGCATCGAGCAGGTCCACACACGCACTTCCGAATGTTCATGCGAAACATCTTCCGACCTGCTGTCCGAAGAATTTCCGAAAAGCAACCAGCCCAGAAAAAGGCCGGCCGCCAGGAAAACAAAGTATAAAAATAAATTTTTCGTTTTCATCCGACAATTACTATTTTGAAATGAAACGCAAAGAATACGGATTATCCACACCATCCACACTCCATTGCGCCGTTAATTTTTGAATATTGACTACGGCCGTATTGTATGCGGCAATCGCTTCGGATTCCTTCAGCTGATAATCCAAAAGCTGACGCTGCACCTGGACGACTGCGCCCAAATCGCTTTTCCCTGAGGTAAACTCTCCGACAACCAATTCGTAAGCAGTACGGGCAAGTTCGCTTTGTTTCCGATAGAGCTTGATTTTACGCAGAGCATCATCCAATTGATGCTTGAACCCATACAAAGAGGCCTCCAGCATGTTTTGCGTATTGAAATATTTTTCTTCACTCGCTTGTCTTAGCAACCGGCTTTCCTTCCGAGCCGCCTTATATTTGTTTCGGAAAATCGGGATGCTGACCGACAACATCGGCATAATCATGTCTTTCCCGTTCATGCCCAACATAATGGCCGACGTATTCATACTTTCACCCGCATGACCGTTCTGCACCGTTTCCCCGTTCAATCCCGCCTTGTCCGGCGGCGTTTTGCCAATCAGCATATACTGCAACCCGATACCAAACATCGGATAACCCATTTTCCTTTCCATTTCCCCCTTCGCCCCGTAAGCCAAAGCTTCCTGCCTGATCATCCCCAGCATGGGATTTTGCTCCCTGACCGCTTGCAATACCTTATCCACATCAAACAAATAAAACAACTGTGAAAATTGGGAAGGAATATGTACTTCGCTTTCCAACGGACGGTTCAACAAAGCATTAAAACGGGCTTTGGCAGCGATTATTTCCGACAAAATACTCTCGATATTGCTTTCTATTTCGACGATTTCGAGTTGGATGCGCAATACTTCCGACAATCCGGAGGGAGACGTGCCTCCCATGTTCATGCCGGACATGTTGCTCATACTTTCCTGCGGTACCGAATTGCCCGGAAGCGGCGTATTCTCCATATTCATACCCGACATGGCAGTTCGCCCGGCAGCATTTCCCCTTTCGCCTTTTTCCGTTTCTCTTTTCTCTGTTTTACCGGAAAAACTTCCGCCCGAAGCAAACTTCTGCAAAGCCAGCGTTTCGAGCTGCAACAGGAGCTTCCTGTTCTCTTCGCTGTTTATCTGCCTTTGCTGCAAATTGCAAAGAACAAACCACTGCATGTAGACTTCGAGAAAAAGATTGTCCCGCACTTCGCGAAATTCTTCGAAAGCCATTTTCGCCATGTGCCGGGCTTCGGTGCGGGCGGCCTTTTTAGTCCCGAACCAGGGAAACATCTGCATCAGTTGGAATTGGGCAATTTCCCGTCCGCCTACAATATCCATCGGCTCAAGAAAGAACCCCATCTCCAGTTGCGGATCTTCGTAAGCGCCCATCTGCGCCGTTTTTTGCAGGGAAGCCTCGTAACGGAGGAAAGCCGCCTTCACTTCCGCATTATTTTGTCCCGCTATTTTCAGGTAATGATGCAGCGAATCGGTTTGGGCGACCGCAACGGACAAGCAATTGACAACGGCAATCAACAGGACGATTAATTTATAAATGAGTAAACGAGTTGACGAGTTGACGAGTAAACGAGTAAACAAGTGAACGAGTGACAAGTGACGAGTGACGAGAAGCCCGTTATTGTGGGATCGACTTGCAATCTCCTTACTTGCATACTCTTGGGTGTTTGTTAAACAGGAATGTTTCATAAGTAAATAAACTAAAAATTAAAAATTAAAAATTCCATTTCCTTCGATTCAAAACAAATCATCCATTTTCACTTCCGACTGTATCACGCCGTAGTATTCGTTACGTTTCACACCGTAGGTAGTAACCATTGTAATATGCACTGTTTTGCGGGTTTTCGTTTCGTTGACAAACGCTTCCCGCTTGTTTCGCAAGTTCTGTTCATACTTCTTGTCAATAATAAATTCCGTATTGGCATATTTCATCTCGCAAAGATTGACAACATCGTCCTTGCGGTCTATAAGTAAGTCGATTTGAGCTCCCTGCCTGGAATCATGGCTTCGCCATGAAGCTACATGGGTAAGTATTCCGGATATTCCCAGTTTGTGTTTTATCTGCTCGACGTGAGCCAGGCAAACCTGTTCGAAGGCATAACCGCTCCAGGCACGATATGCGGCATCGTCCACAAAATTTGTCCAAAAATGTTCGCCGCGATATTTATTCCTGTGAATATAATTCAAATAAAACAGGGTATAGAAATCAATTAATTGATACAGTTTGCGTTTGACCGTTTTATTGAACGTATTGTAACTGCGTATAAACCCGCACAATTCCAGTTCTTCAAGCGTTTTTGTCAGGTTTCCACCCTGTAATTTGCTGAATTTAAGAATCTCTTCCCGTGTCATTCCCTTTACTTTTTTACCCAGGATTTCCACTATTTTTATGTGATTTTCGGCATGTTTGAATAATGAGGCGTAGAGGCTTGAAAATTCTTCCCGCAACGGTCCTTTTTTTGCAAAAAACAGCATATCAATATTCTGAGCCATGCTGAATTTCTTTTTTATCAAGCTCATATAATAGGGAATCCCGCCCAATATCATGTAGCTTTTGACTATCTCGCGACGATTCATGACTATATTGTTCGCCCGATAAAATGCTTCACACTCGCTTAACGTAAAAGGTTCGAGAAACATTTGCTGCGTAACTCTGTTATGCAATCCTCCATGATTTTTAATCAGCTTGTTTATCATCCATGAAGTAGCAGAACCGCAGACAATTAATAATATGTCCGGTCTCGACGAAGCCCATCCGTTCCAAAAATGTTCCAATGCTGTAATAAATCCCGAACGCGAGGTATCCATCCACGGAAGTTCGTCGATAAAAATTACTTTTTTGCCTCTTTTATGTGAATATTGCAGTAAATGAATCAGTTGTTCAAATGCCTCAAACCATTTCCCAACCAAAGGATAAGGCTGATTGCCGTATTTCCGTAAGGACGTGTTAAAATTCTGCAACTGCATTTTTATATCGGCATTTGCCAGTCCTGTTGTATAAAATGTAAATTTATTGTCGAAAAATTCTCTTACCAGAAATGTTTTACCAACTCTTCTGCGTCCATATACAACCAGAAACTCCGGCTTTTCCGACCGGATATACTCGTTGAGAGCTTCCTGCTCTTCTTTCCGTCCAATTATATTCATGTCAAATGCTTTAAAACTCGCCGCAAAGATATAAAAAATGCAGTTATGGCGAACTTTGTTGTAGCTAAAACTCGCCATAAGTGTTTATTTTTTGATAGTTTTGGCGAGTTTTAAACAATCTTATCTCGCCAAAACTATAAAAAAACAGATAGTTTTGGCGAGATTTAAATGACAAAATTATACATATATAGCTAATTATCAGATATATATAATCATAAAAACACATGTATTCTTTGTGTAAAATCATAGATAAATATTTGTATATAAGCATATTACATTAATTTTTATTTTTCGTTTTTATTACACTTTCTCTCCACCAGCATTGGAGAACAGGCACTACAAACATCGTCATGGACTGGATAAGCATTCCTCCGAAAGTCGGAATTGCCATCGGAATCATGATGTCGGCGCCTTTTCCCGTAGAGGTAAGTACAGGCAAAAGAGCAATCAAAGCCGTCGCCGTCGTCATGGCTGCCGGCCGCACCCGTTTCAGTCCGGCATGAACAACCGCTTCGCGAATTTCCTTTTTGGTACGCGGGTTTTCCTTCAGAAACGTTTCGTGTATATACGTTCCCATCAGCACGCCATCGTTTGTCGAAATACCGAACAAGGCAATAAATCCCACCCAGACGGCAATACTGAGGTTGATCGTATGCATCTGGAACAGGTCGCGAACATTTTCGCCGCCGATCGAAAAATTCATGAACCACGGTTCGCCGTAAAGCCATAACAGGATAAATCCGCCCGCAAAAGCCACGAATACTCCGGAAAAATGAATGAATGAGGCAGTTACCGAGCGGAATCGAAAATACAGAATCAGGAGGATGGACAACAGGCTGACGGGAATGACTACCAGCAAGCGTTTGGCTGCCCGCTGCTGCTGTTCGTAATTTCCGGCAAACCGGTACGAAACTCCGGACGGAAGCTGCAACTTTCCCGAACGTATTTTTTCCTGCAAAAAACGGCCGGCTTCCTGTACAACATCCACCTCGGCGCGGCCTTCCATCTTGTCGAAAATCACGTACCCCGTCAAGAATGTGTTTTCACTCTGAATCATTTGCGCTCCCCTGGCGTAGCAAATTTCAGCCACGTCGCCCAGCGGAATCTGCGCTCCGCCTGCCGCCGGAATAATCAGACGCGACAAAGCTTCGGGGTCGTTACGCAATTCGCGGGGATAACGCAAACGAACGGGGAAACGCTCCCGACCCTCGACCGTCGTCGTTAGCGTCATTCCTCCGACAGCCGACTCGATAATCTCCTGCAAATCGGCAACCGTAATGCCGTATCGAGCCATGTTGCGGCGATTCAGTTGAATTTCGATATAGGGAGCGCCTACCGCCCGATCGTAAAAGACCGTGGAGGGAAGAATGGAGGGGACTTCTTTCAAAGCTGCTTCGAGCAATTTACCACCCTGTTCAATGGCCTCCAAATCAGGCCCCGATACTTTCAAACCCATCGGCGCACGCATCCCCGTCGAAAGCATAACCAGCCGAGCCTCAATAGGCTGCAACTTGGGCGAAGCCGTCAAGCCGGGCAAGTGAGCCACATTCACGATTTCCTGCCAGATGTCTTCTTTCCGTTTGATATGGTCGCGCCATTGCCTGACACGACCGCTATCGGTTTCGATGTATTCCTGCTTGAGGATAACCGTATTTTCGAACATCTGTACGGGCGCCGGATCAAGCGCCGAATTGACGCGCCCCCATTTCCCGACGGTAATTTCCACTTCGGGAATGGCCGACACCCGTTTGTCCAGCGTTTCAATCAGTTCGAGATTTTGCTCGATACCCGTATGAGGCATGCTCGTCGGCATCAACAGGAAAGAACCCTCGTCCAAACTCGGCATGAACTCTTCGCCCATGTTCCGCCAAATCAGGATTCCGGCAACCAAAGTAAGGACAGGTATCAGGATAAACTTCCACCGGTTGGAAAGACACCAGCGCAAAATGCGCTCGTAGTAAACGACCAAAGTCCAAAGGATTGCCAGGATGATACCGATGGAAAAAATGACAAAAACAAAGTTGACGGACAGTCCCGCCCTCTGACCGGCAGGCAACCATTCGACTGTCAGGTAATAAACAGCCGCAAGCAAGACCACGATCCGTATCCCTGCCCTTGTGCGGTATTTCCAGGAAACAAATGAGGAAGGGCGGACAACAGGCGACAGGCGCGAAAGAAAGCGGGGCGGCTTTATCGAAAAAATAAAATACGCCAGCGACGGCAGCAAAGCGAAACCAAGCAAAAAAGCCGAAAGCAAGGCAAATGTCTTGGTATAGGCCAGGGGGCCGAACAATTTGCCTTCCTGCCCCTGCATCGCAAATACAGGCAGGAAACTGATAACCGTCGTCAACATCCCTGTCGCCAAAGCGCCGGCAACTTCCTTTACGCCGGCAACAACGATATTTCCCGTTTTCCATTCTCCATTCTCCGCTCCCCTGCTCTCTTCCCGCTTCCGGAGAATGCTTTCAACAAGCACCACTCCCACGTCTACCATGACGCCGATGGCGATGGCAATTCCCGACAGGGCAACGATATTCGCTTCGACGCCCGTATAGCGCATGATGATAAAAGCGGCAAGAACGGCTATCGGCAGGATGCTTGATATGATGATCGAGGCTCGCAAATTGAAAACCAGAACAATAACGACAATGATACAAATCAGTATTTCGTGTGAAAGAGCTGTTTCGAGGGTTTCCACCGTTTCGCGGATTAATCCCGAACGGTCGTAAAAAGGCACGACCGTTACTTTGGAAACGGTTCCGTCGGCCAAGGTCTTTTGCGGCAAGCCGGCTTCCAATTCCTTGATTTTTTTCTTGACATGGTCGATGACCTGCATCGGATTGGAAGCATAGCGGGCAACAACCACTCCTCCAACGGCTTCCACGCCTTCCTTATCCAATCCGCCTCTGCGTGTAGCGGGTCCGACGGTGACAAAGGCCACGTCTTTGATACGTACAGGAATACCGTTTTTTACCGCAACAACCGCTTCTTCCAAATCGGAGATATTTTTGACATAGCCCAGTCCGCGCACGATATATTCTGTTTTATTCATTTCGATTGTTTCGGCGCCGACATCGAGGTTGCTTTTTTGCACCGCCGCCATCACGTCCATCACCGAAACGCCGTAAGTACGCATGGCGCCGGGATTGATTTCGACCTGGTATTCCTTGACAAATCCGCCAATCGAAGCGACTTCCGAAACGCCTTCGGCCGAAGCGAGCGCATATTTTACGTAAAAGTCCTGCAGGGAACGCAGTTCGTCCGGATCCCAGCCGCCGGCAGGTTTTCCGTCGACGGGATTGCGCCCTTCGAGCGTGTACCAATAGACCTGACCAAGCGCCGTAGCATCCGGCCCTAAAGCCGGTTGAACGCCTTGGGGCAATGTTCCGGAAGGGAGGGAGTTTAATTTTTCCAAAATCCGGGAACGGCTCCAGTAAAATTCGATGTTGTCTTCGAAAATAATGTATATGAACGACATTCCAAACATGGAAGTACTCCGTATGGTCTTTACGCCGGGAATGCCCAAGAGGGAAGTCGTGAGCGGATATGTAACCTGTTCCTGAATGTCTTTGGGCGAACGTCCCATCCATTCCGTAGCTACAATCTGCTGATTTTCACCAATATCGGGGATAGCGTCAACAGGAATGGGATCGCGGGGCAATATCCCTTCCTTCCAGTCGAAAGGGGAAACGGATATGCCCCATGCAACAACGATAATAAGCAACAAAATACTTATCAGCTTATTATCCGAAAAATATTGGATAATTTTGTTTAACATGCTTGTATTTTAAACGATGAACGATGAATGATGAAACAAAAAGGGCTGCTTTTGTCTTTTGGTTTTTATTTAATTCGTTCAAATTCTAAAAATACAAATTACGGTAAGCAAATCCGCGCCGGTGCGGACAGGGCCTCCGGGGGGGAAACAGGAAAGTGAAATGGCGAAATCTACTCCTTTTAAGAGGGTTTCTGCTGAAAATAAAACCGAATTGAAAACAGGTTGCCGGAAATCATTAATTGATTGCTGTACGGGTGATTGAAAGTTATCGGTCGACAATTCAACTACATAGGTGGAACAACAAGTATTTATCGGCCGGTAAAGCGTGTTTCCGGCATTATCTGACCGGGTTTTGAAGGGGCTTTCCATCGCTGTTTCGCAGCAGGATTTTTGCACGCGACCGATAGCAACCGAACGTAATTTCCCCTGACAGAAATGCAAGGCTAAGGCCGGCTGAAGAGCGGTCAGCATCATCACTGCAAGCAAAAATAAAGCGATTGCCTTTTTCATCGGGAATTTTGTGTTGATTGATGTTGCAAATGTAGAGATATTTTGGGAAATATAAAATAAAAAGTTTCAGTTAATAGCGAATGAGTGGGAATATATTTTCGTTTTACTATTATTATCGCTTGTATTGGAGACGGCAAATGAATATAAATAAAGAACTATTCCCTGAATCGCCAACGTTTCCATTCAATTCAGTTGCCTTTTTATATTTTATTGTTATATTTGCAAGTTAAAATCAAGAAAATTTATGAAAAAGAAAAAATCAAGCAAGGCTCTGTTTCTATTAGTTTTTATTTTTTTTAGTAATTTGACGTATTCAATGCCAATTAAAAAAGAACTAAATTCGGATTGGAAATTCAAACAAGCCCGCCTTGCTAATTGGTATCCGGCTACTGTTCCCGGAGTTGTTCACATGGATTTAATCGCTAATCAAATCATTGACGATCCGTTCTTTCGACTCAACGAGCGAGGCGTACAATGGATAGATAAAGAAGATTGGATTTACGAAACAACCGTAACCATTCCGGACGAGATCTTTTCGAAACATAATATTATCTTGTATTTCAAAGGATTGGATACATACGCCGACGTCTATCTGAACGAGGAAAAAATATTGGAAGCCAATAATATGTTCAGAGAATGGAAAATAGACATAAAAAACAAAATCAAAAAAGGAGACAATACCTTGCAGATTTATTTCCATTCGCCGATTAAAGTTGATATGCCCAAGTGGGAAGCTTTGCCTTTCCAATACGAATCGAGTAACGACCAATCGGAAAACGGCGGCATTTTCAACCGACGAGTTAGTGTTTTTGCCCGGAAAGCCGGTTATCATTACGGATGGGATTGGGGTCCGCGTTTGGTAACGTCGGGAATCTGGCGTCCTGTTTATTTGGAAGCATGGGACGACGCTCGCTTGCAAGATGTATTTATTCAACAGAAAGAAGTTTCCTCTCAAAAAGCGATTATCAAAGCAAGCGTGGAAATTGTAGCCGATAAAGATCTGCCGGATGCGGTTGTTTCGATAAAAAACAACGTTTCGCAAGAAGTTTTTGCCTCTATAAAGGTAAACTTGAAAAAAGGCATCAACGTGGCGAATTTGGATTTTACCATCAAAAATCCGCACTTGTGGTGGAGTCGCGGGCTGGGAGAACAATACCGCTACGAAATGAAAACGGAAATTGCGGCAAATACGTCGGTAATTGATTCTCAGATAGACAAAATAGGCATCCGCTCCCTGAAAGTTATTAACCGTCCGGACGAACACGGGAAAACGCTATATATTGAATTAAACGGCGTTCCCGTATTTGCCAAAGGCGCCAACTATATTCCCTGCGATAATTTTCTTCCGCGAGTAACGAAAGCCGTTTACGAACGCACGCTCTTAGATGCTATTAACGTTAACATGAATACTTTGCGCGTATGGGGAGGCGGCATTTACGAAGATGATATTTTCTACGATTTATGCGACCAATACGGTATCTTGGTTTGGCAGGACTTTATGTTTGCTTGCTCGGTATATCCGGCCGAAGGCGAATTTTTGGAAAATGTCCGGCACGAAGCCATCGACAATATCAAACGGCTTCGCAATCATGCCTCGATCGCTCTTTGGTGCGGCAACAACGAATGTTTGGAAGCTTGGTTCGGTTGGGGATGGGAAAAGAAATACCAAAGTCAAAATCCTCAATATGCCGAAATTATCTGGAAACAATATGATACGCTTTTCAATCATTTGTTAAAAGATGTAGTGGCAGACTATGCTCCCGAGTCATTCTATTGGCCTTCGTCGCCCTATTACCGCCCCGAAGGCGGTACAAGCGACAAGAGCGGCGACCGGCACTATTGGGACGTATGGCACGGACGTAAGCCTATTTCGGAATACAATAAAGAGAGAAGCCGCTTTTTCAGCGAATACGGATTTCAGGCTTTTCCCGAATTTGAATCGGTTAAAAAATACGCTCCTTATTCCGGCGACTGGAGTATCACCTCGGAGGTAATGATGTCGCACCAACGGGGAGGAAGCCACGCAAACGAACTGATAGAAACGTATTTGCTGAACGAATATCAAAAACCCAAAGATTTTGAATCGTTTTTGTATATGAACAGCGTATTGCAGGGCGATGCTATACGAACCGCGATTGAAGCGCACCGCCGCGATATGCCTTATTGCATGGGGTCGCTGTATTGGCAGCACAACGATTGCTGGCCGGTCGCTTCCTGGTCGAGCCGCGATTACTACGGACGATGGAAGGCATTGCATTATTTTGCTCGTAATGCATTTGCCGACTTACTGGTATCGCCGATAGAAAAAGAAGGTACATTGGACGTGTATATTGTCTCCGACCGGCTGAAAAAACAGAAAGGAACACTCTCCATCCGTATCGTTTCTTTGACGGGAGAAACGGTTAGCAGCATCCGACAAACGGTAACGGTAAAGGCGAATGCAAGCAATAAAGTGTTTTCACATGATTTGAAAAAACTATTGAAAGGCGCTCCCAGAAACAGCGTTGTGGTAAATCTTGTTTTTATTGTAGGAAAAGAAACTTTCACGAATAATTATTTTCTTGATAAACAAAAAAATATCCGTTTTCCGGAAGCATCTGTTTCCCGAAGCGTCCAAGTAACGGAAGGCGGCTATGAAGTCACTTTGGAATCCGATTGTTTTGCCCGCGCCGTATTTTTATCGCTTGAAGGAATAGATAATTTTTTCGAAACCAATTATTTTGATATTTTGCCCAAAGAAAAGGTAACGGTAAAAGTGCAAAGTAATTTATCCCCGGAAATGTTCGACAAACAACTAAAGATCAGATCATTGCGTGATTCTTATTGAAAAATTTCGCTTAGCTTTGCTTGTGAAACAAGTAAATTTGCAATAACGATATCAGAGAAGACCTTGTTAAAAATTAACCATTCTTTAATTCTATAACTTCCAAATCCTTGATACTCTTTTCGTCGATAGTGAAGCGCATAAGGGTTCGCACCACATGAAACCCGGATTTCCCCGCAGCTCCCGGATTCAGGCAAAGCATCTGCAGCTGCTGATCATATTGAACTTTCAGTATGTGCGAATGTCCACAGACAAACAATTGGGGCGGATTTGCATAAATCTCCCGACGGATTTCCGACGCATACTTCCCCGGATAACCACCGATGTGCGTCAACAAAACCGGTACTTTTTCTACCGTAAACCGTAAAACCTGTGGACAAAGCGTCCGCACCGAATAAGCGTCGATATTCCCATAAACAGCTCTGACCGGTTTCAGAGCTTGCAATTGATTCAGGACTTCTATGCTACCAATATCTCCTGCATGCCATATTTCGTCGCATTCGGAAAAATAACGGATAAATTTCTCATCCCAGTAGGCGTGCGTATCGGAGAGTAAACCAATTCTTTGCATAGACAAAAAGATAGTAAATAATAGTTGGATATTTGAAATACCCTTTTATTAATATGATAATAAAAGGCAAAGGCAAATTTATATAATAAAAATGAATTTTCAAATACAGGCAAATAAAAAAGCATTTATCAATCAAACTTCCACATCGTTTTTTCGCTATGCAAAGAAGCTGTTTTATATTCGTTTTCCATGTATTCGTGCGCATTCAGATAATTTTACGTACTTTTGTATTCAAGACAGGATTTATACAATAGAGTTTATATTTAATAGTTTATATATTCATTGATTTTCAATTATTTATAATTTAATGTATATAAAGTCTAATCTTAAAAAAAAATTTCGCATCGGATTAATTGTAGTCGCTTCCTTTGTAGGTTTGCTGTTGTCGATTTATATTCTTTTGTGGCTACCTCCGGTTCAACAAAAGATAAAAGATGTCGCTTTGGCGGAAATTATGAAAAAGACCCACAACCGGATACGTATAGGAAAATTGAGTTTCCACCCGTTTAACCGCCTCCAATTGGATGATGTTTTTGTTGAAGATTTGAAAGGCGATACACTTTTATTTGTCAAAAACGTTTCGGCCTCCTTTAATTTATTTCGCTTGTTAGATAAACAATTACTGATTCATTCGGTCGGTTTGGAACATTTTATTATCCGCATCAATAAAGACAATTCGGATGCAAAATTTAATTTTCAGTTCCTTATCGACGCTTTCCAATCGGAAAAACAAGATACGACTTCGTCCGGAATGATTATTCAAATCAGCGATATCGCCCTGAAAAACGGACGTCTGTATTACGACATTCTTTCCTCCCCTACTCCGAAAGAAGGCGTTTTTGACGCTAATCATATTTATATCAGCAATTTTACTGCCGAAATTGCCTTAAATTCCATCGATTTGAAAAAGTTGGATACGGCAGTGAAACGTTTTTCTTTTATCGAACGGAGCGGATTGAATGTTTTCCGGTTAGAAGCAAAACTAACGTCCCGGGGGAAAAACATAAACCTGAAAAATTTCCGACTGACTTTGCCTCATTCGGAACTAACAATTCCTGAAGCAAAGTTGGATTATACCGGTTACACATTTACAGAATGTTTGAAAAAAGGAACTTATTCGCTTTTATCGGACAATAATCACCTATCTCCTGAAGATGTGAAAATGTTTTATCCGCCTTTAGCCGAATTAACCGGAGAGCTTACTTTCACCGGTTCTGCCGGCGGAACTTTTCCCCGTATTGATGTTTCGTCTTTGGCGATGAATTACGGAAGCTGCATTGCATCGAATTTTCGGGCTTCGATGAACGATTACACGAATTGGCAGAATACGCCGTTTCAATTGGATTTGGAACATTTCTCCGCCGATTCGCAAGGTATTGAAGAATTGTTGGCTTTTTTTTCTCGGAAAAAGGAAATACATTCGCCGGGCAATACCGGAGTCATTGACTTGAAAGCGCATCTGAAAGGTTCTTTACCCAATATGCAACTCAACCTGAAAGCCGTAACAGGGAGCGGTTCGCTTCAATTGACCGGTTCGGGAGGATACCATTACAATTCGGAAACTACTCATTTCGACGCTCAATTGGAAGCGACTGATTTCGATTTACAAACCTTATTGCAAGATACCCTATACGGGCGAGCAGACCTGCAAATAAAAGCACAAGGCACAATTGGAGATGCTTCAAATACGAAGGCTTTAGGAACAGCGATTATTTCCCGTTTCGATTTCAACCGTTATTCTTATCATGATATTCAAGCCGGTATCGTTTATTCGGGCGATAGCCTCCATTTGAAAATAGACAGCGAAGACGCCAATGCTCCGCTGAACATCAGGGGTGACGCTTGTTTCTGCAAGTCCTCGCCGGAGATCCGGCTTTACGCCCGGTTGGATTCGGTATATTTAGATTCGCTTCATCTGTTCCCTGATTATAACGTAGCTTATTTATCAACCCTTATCCGCGCAGAAATGAAGGGTATGAATATCGAAGACATGAACTTGTCTTTGGCCATTGATAGTTTCCTGCTTCATACGGAAAAGGGTTCTTTCAAAGAACAGCAACTCCGTTTGAATTATTTAGCAACCGATGATAACCGGAAACAATTAGATATTTCTTCACATTTATTCAATGTTTCAGCCACTGGGAATTTTACTTACGCAGGAGTAAAAAAATCACTGGCAGAGGCTTTCCCCGTATTATTTTCCAATAATCAACTCCCTGTTAAAAAGGAAAATTCTTTCCCCGGAAATTTTAGGTTTCGCGCGACTATCAACCATACCCATTTACTTTCGGATATCTTGGAATTGCCGGAAACAATTCCCGATTCGGCGCTTTTCACCGGAAATTTCAACCACGACGGCCATGTACTAAAACTCTCGGCCAGCGCTTATACACAGTTCACAGAATCGGATACTTTGCAATTAAGCCTGATGCTTTCGAACAAGGACAACGACTTAGACCTGATTTTTAATGTGGACAATAAATCAAATAATTACAATTTGGACGGAACGATTGATGCAGAAATCAAGTTTAGTCCCCAACAAGGAAGTTTGGTACCTGGCATGAATATTACTTTACATCCGGCAATCTGGGTGTTAAATGAAACTCATTTCGATTTGCATCCGTCACAAATAGAAGTCAGGGAGAACCGCTACACCATCCATGATTTGTTGCTCGACCATCAATCAACCGAATCAATTCGGATCAAAGGGATTATTTCCGCTTTGCCGGACGACAGTCTCTCCGTCTATATTTCTCGTTTTCAATTGGGAACGATTTTCAACGCAGTAAAGACCGCAATTCCGCTTTCGGGTGAAGCCAACGGAGAAATTGTGGCGAAGCAACTTTTGTCAAAGCCATTAATCTTGTCGAGGGGATTTGCCGTTAATCAATTGATTTTTGCCGAAAATGCCATTGGTAATCTGAATGTCCGAAGCGCATGGAGCAGCGAACGTAAAGGACTTTTCTTACGGGCGAGGCTTGATCATGAAAATCATCTTGCTTCAACGGTTTCGGGATATTATTTACCGGAAAAAGATTCTTTGTTCTTGACAGCAGTAATTCGCGACTTGGAACTGAAATGGCTGAGCGGTTTTGCACAAGGATCATTATATGGTTTAGACGGAAGCTTTAATGCAGATATCACAGCATCGGGAACAATACAAAATCCACAAATTAAAGGAATTGCTTATTTTGATAAGGCACAGGTAGGTATTACTCAATTAAATACACTGTACAGCCTCAACGATACTATTCATATAAGTCCGGATTTAATTGAATTAAAACGGTTTACAATTAAAGATCCGGATAATCGAACTTTTCGGCTGAATGGAAAAATCACTCACCGGCAATTTGCCGACTTAAATCCCAATCTGTCCGTCAGTCTGAGCAATTTCTTAGTAATCAATAATGAACGACAAATAGACAGCTTGCTATATGGGAAGCTCCGGATAAACGGATTATTGAATATAAAAAAGAAAAATAACGATTGGGTTTTATCGGGTGATGTTACTCACTCCGACGATTCGCGGGTAATGGTCAATATTCCTTCGCCGGCAGCCACTGCCGAACGTTACAACAGCATTACTTTTATCAACACAGAGAAAACCCTTGCAACGAAGCCGGGAAAAAATAAGGCAAAACAGGTTTCTTCCCATTTAGCTATTCCGTTGAAAATCAATGTTTCTTTATGGATCGACCCTAGCTTGACGGTTGGAGCTGTTTTTAATCCTGCAACAAAAGACGCCGCTCAAGTAAAAGGAAGCGGCTCGATGAATTTTTCCTACGACATGAGTAATTCAACCATCCAATTGACGGGAAATTACGAGATAGAATCGGGGAAAGCGACGCTCTCTTTGGCCAATCTTACGAAAAAAACGTTTACCGTCCGACAAGGGGGAAAATTGACGTTTCAAGGCGACCCGTTGGCAACTACTTCCGATTTGACGGCGCTTTATCCCCTACGTGCAGATTTGGCGGCATTGGATCTAAGCTTTGAAAACATGAATATGGCTTCGACTAAAATTCCCGTAACGTGCGCATTGACAGCCGTCGGCAATATTAATAAAATGGAATTGAAATACGACCTCTTGTTTCCTGACAAGCAAGAAGAAATACAACGAAAAGTCGAAGGACTACTTTATACCGACGAATTGAAAATTAAGGAAATCGCTTATTTGCTGGCTTTTGGGACTTTTATGCCCATCAACACCCAATCGTCCAATAATTCCGTTTGGACGTCTTTAGCTTCATCGTCCATCACAAGCCAATTGAATAATCTCTTGTCCAATGTGTTGAATGAAAATTGGTCGATCGGTACGGATTTACACACAAAAGATCCCGGATTCAGCAATGTAAATATGGATGTAAATATATCCACCCGCCTTTTCAACGACCGACTAACGGTCAATAGTACTTTGGTTTATCATAACGATCCTAATCAAGCCAATAATTTTACCGGCGACTTTAATTTGGAATACAAATTGAATCCCTCCGGAAACGTGTTGTTGAAAGTCTATAATGTTACCAACAACCAATATTACCGGAAAGCAAAATCCACACAGGGAGCCGGAATTGTATATAAAAGAGAGGCACGGACATTCGGCCGACTATTCGACAAATTCAGAAAGAAAAAGAAACAGGAAAATGAAAACAACTAACAAAAGGCAGATGACTCGGATTAAACGGATACACGCAGACTTTTACAGAAAACTCCTCCGGGGGAAAATTCATGTCAATTCACATTGTCTATGTTCCGTCTTCGCAACGAGCTTACTCTTTTTATTATTATCCTGTTCCACCACTAAATACATTCCCGAAGGACAATATTTACTTGATAAAGTAAATGTACAAATGGAAGATAAAGGCACGGATAAAGCCTCGCTTCTTCCTTATATCCAACAAAATTCGAATGGTTCGAAATGGGGATTGAAAATATATAACTTGGTAAATAACGACTCCAATTTTATAAAAAAAATGATTCGTAAAATCGGCGAACCGCCGGTTATTTTCAACCGCAATTTAGCGAATCTTTCCGCAAATGAACTGACCATTGAACTAATGAACCGAGGCTATCTCAATGCCCAAGTCGCAGTACAAGTTGATACGGCGGACAAAAAAGCGGAAGTGACTTATACAATTGTCCAAAACGAACCGTACCGGATACGAAATTATACCAACAAAATTCCTCAGCATTTGTTTAACCGGCAAACCGGCAACCAATCAGAACAAGAAAATGTTATTCGTCGTTTCTTCCGGCAAAACCGGAAGAATTCTCCCAATAGAGAAAGAAACGAGCGAAGGCGCAGCTTGATTGTGGAAGACGCTATTTTTGACATGAATACCCTCGAACGTGAACGAACCCGGATGAGTTCCCTATTACGCAACATGGGTTATTATGCCACTACCCGGAATAATCTTCATTACCTGGCAGATACCACTTTACAATCGAATCAAGTAGATCTAACGTTGACGCTTTTGGATACGGCATTGGCAGTACCCTATACGATAGCTCGGGTGAATGTTTATAGCGGTTACGATCCTTTATTCAAAGAGAATTATGAAATAACGGATTCAATAGATTATAAAGGGATTCACATCTATTACGACCCATTATATTTTTTACGCCCGTCCGTCATCAATGAAAAAACCTTAGTACGTCCCGGCGACTTGTTTCGGGAACGGAGAGGAGACGCCATGCTCAGCCAGTTCCGCTCCTTGAACTGCGTAGGTCTGGCAGATTTGCAATACGTGCCGGGAAATTATTCCGATTCCACGTTGCTGGATTGTAATGTATATTTAACTCCCGGCGATATCCATTCTCTTCAAGCCGGCTTAGAAGGAACAAATAATGCCGGCGACTTAGGCGTGGCTTTGGATATAACTTACCGGCATCTCAATCTTTTCAATGGTTCGGAACTTTTCAATCTCAATGTCCGCACCGCTTATGAGTTTGTAAGCGGAAGTTCGGGCGAGAATGGCATTAACCATAATTACTATGAAGTGAACATCCGGCCGTCTCTTATTTTTTCAAAATTCCATTTGCCCTTTATCGGGCTTTACATGAAAGAACATTTCAATTCGCAAACGCAATATAGTTTGGGATACACCATTCAAAACCGTCCGACTTTTACCCGTAACTTTTTCAATTTCAACTGGAAATTTAGTTGGGTAAGCCACACGCAACGGATCACTCACAATTTGAGCTTGTTGGATATTAATTATATTTCAATGCCATGGAAATCGGATAATTTCAAGGATTACTTAAACACCCGGATTGATCCGTTAACCAGATACAGTTATGACGATGTTTTCACAGCTGGGATTGATTATAATTTAATTTACACCAACGCGAATGTAGGACGTATGCGGCAACATCTTTATACGATTCGCTTCAATGCGGAAAGTTCGGGCAAAATATTGTCCAGTTTGTTCAACGCTATGCATTTCAGAAAGAATGAAGACGGACAATACACCATTTTCGGCAACCCTTTCGCCCAATACGTCAAAGGAAATTTAGATTGGGCGCATACGTTTCGCTTGGATTCGAAAAATGCTTTGGCTTTTCATGCCGGCGCGGGTATCGCTTATCCTTACGGAAATTCTACAATTCTTCCCTTTGAAAAACGCTATTATGCCGGTGGTCCCAACAGCATAAGAGGATGGAATACTCGCTACTTAGGTCCTGGTTCGTACAATGAAAGGCAAGCCGGCGACCCAACCACGCACATCGGAGATATTTCTCTTATTGTAAGCACCGAGTACCGTTTCAAACTGTTGTCGTGGTTAGAACCGGCATTATTTGTCGATTTAGGGAATATCTGGACAATCAAGGAATATCCCAATCAATCCGGCGGCTATTTCCAATGGGATAAGTTTTACAAAGAATTGGCCATAGGAACGGGATTGGGTCTGCGGTTCGATTTAAATTTTCTCATTTTACGTTTCGACTTCGGAACAAAAATTTACAACCCTGCCCAAAGCGAAAGGAATCGTTGGGTATTATTCAAAGAATCGTTTTTCGGAAATTCGGCAGGATATATAGCTATCGGATATCCATTTTAATTCTTACTAATCCGATAGATTTATTTTACGCTTTTAAAAAATAAATTTGTTAAATATTATTAATGATAAATATTTTTGTAAAAAAAGCAAGAATTTATTTATTTTTTTTATAACATTGCAACGAAAAAGTAAATTAATCGGATAAAATTAATAATGAAGTTGTTTTTAAATATTATAATCGTTTTTATAAGCTCTTTTTCTGCTAATGCCCAAAAAATAAAAGGCAAAATTATAGATGAAAATCAAGCTCCGATAGATTTTGCTACTGTAATATTGCAAACAAAGGATTCTATTTACGTTAATGCTGTTTGCACAGATAGTGCAGGTAATTTTACTTTTAATGAAGATATTGAATCTTTTCGTTTAACCGTTCAACATTTAATGTATGAAGCAGAAGAAAAAGAATATACAAATCAAAACGCAGGTTCTATTATAATGAAACGTAAAGATTATTTATTGAATGAAGTGCTTGTTACAGGTAAACGCCCCTTAGTGGAAGTATCCGACGGTAAACTTTCATATAACGTGCCTTTATTGATTAATAACAAACCTGTTAGTAATGCTTACGAAGTTCTCTTGGAACTGCCCGGAGTAAGAGAAGAAGGCGGGGAGTACCTAACTTTTACAGGAACCAATTCTTTATCAATAATATTGAATGGAAAACCTTCAACGATGTCTTATTCTCAGTTAATAGAATTGTTAAAAAACACGCCTTCATCCATTATTGAAAAAGCGGAAATCATGTATGTTCCTCCTCCTCAATATCATGTAAAAGGAGCTGCTATTAACTTGATTATAAAGAAAAATCATTTTGAGAATTTATTCGGACAAGCGAATATAGGATATGACCAACAATATTATGATAATTATAAAACAGGAGCAAGTTTGTTTTATAGCAATTCAAAAATATATCACTACTGACCGACTAAAATATGTAATACGGATACCCTTTCACATTAGTTTGATTTGCTGAAATTCTCCAAATATGGGTTAATTCTTTTTTTTGAGGCGCTATCATTGTAAGTTAACAATGAGCAGGAGCAAACAGGCATCAGCCGTTTTTTAGTTCTTATGGAGTAGATGTCTCGACTTCGCTCCGCTCGACATGACGGACAATACCTGTATTTATGAAACAGCCCCTGTTGAGACAAGGAAAAACCTTGTCCCAACGGTCAAGTCCGCAATGACGAGTACCACAGGGGCTTTTGAGACAGTCTCCGTTTTTTTGCTGTACAAGCTATGAGAGCTTCCCGTTGGAACAAGGTAGAGCCTTATTTTGGCGCTTCCTCCTTCGCCAGGCGATACAGAATCCGTATCCGATTCCGGTGATCACCACGATCTCCCATCCGTCATTCACCGGCAGTACCCGGGTTTGCTGGCCGCTGTCGTCCTGATTTTCGGTGCCGCTGGCGCGGAACAGGCCGCTCCGGTCGTTTCCGTTTCCATTTCCGTCTTCCCCTCCGTTTTCCGAGTCCGACTGGTT
>JAISOJ010000035.1 GCA_031275735.1 Dysgonamonadaceae bacterium | reverse complement strand
ATATATTGTATTCTCTAAAAGTAAATGAAAACCTACCCCTATTCTTAAGGAAGTAAATTAACTATCTAATATACAATAATTTAAAATCAATATTCATATTTAGTCGGTCAGTAGTGCTTTATTATACACATTTATTAAGAACCACCCCAAATTATCTCGTAATTTGTAATTAAAATGAAATCCTTTCCCTATTACCTCAACTCGATGCTATGGACTACGGCGTCACCTGTCTGCGCATGATTGCCAAGTATTACGGCCGCAATTTTACTAATCAAACCTTAAGGTTTGCCCTGACGCTGGAGTAAATTTGTTCATTTTACAAGAGGATAAAGAAAGACGGAATATTATATAAAGATGATTGTTATTTTCTATATTTAAGATCAAATTTATATATTTTTTGCCGATTTATTCAAAAAATAATTATCTTTGTCCCATGAAAAAGAGAAAATAACGTTGGATTTAGGTGGTTGCAGTCATCCGTGATAAACCGCAAAATAGTGAATGGCGGTTACGGAAAGGGTTAACATTGGCGGATTGCGATTCAATTCCGCAATAATAGAACATTCATAATTCATAATTTATAATTTTTTACGTATGAAAAAGATTGAAGCAATTGTACGAAAGTCAAAATTTATGGAAGTTCGCAAAGCTTTGCACGAAGCAGACATAGAATTTTTGTCGTGGTGGGACGTTAAAGGTCAGGGAGATGCAAAACAAGGTCTGATATTCAGGGGAATAGCATACGATATTAATGCAATAGACCGGATTTATTTATCTTTTGTCGTAAGAGACGTCAATGTTGAAAAGTCAATTGATGCTATTCTTAAAGCAGCTTATACCGGCGAAAGTGGCGATGGAAGGATATTCATATCTTCCATTGAACAATCCATACGTATCCGTACCGGTGATTCCGGAGATGAGTCGCTTTATAACAAATAATTAACTAACCCTTTTTAATTTAATGAAAAATAAATATGAAAAAAAATAGCACCCAATATTTTATAATGATAGCATCTTTATTATTTAGCCCAGCGCTTATGGCTCAGGAAATGACCGCAGATGTACAAGTTTTAAATACCGGAAATACAGCATGGATTATTGTAGCTACAATATTAGTTATGTTAATGACTATACCGGGGTTAGCTTTTTTTTACGGAGGATTGGTACGTCAAAAAAATGTGTTAAGTATTTTAATGCAATGCCTTGTTCTTGTTTCTGTTATCAGCATCGAATGGATTGTTTACGGTTATAGCGCCGTTTTTGGAACCGGATTCATGAATGATCATCCTGCGGGAACAATCATCGGTGGATTTGATAAATTATTTTTACGAGGGCTGACGCTGAATACGCTTACAACAGGTAATATCCCTGAAATTATTTTTGTTTTGTTCCAATGTATGTTTGCTGTAATTACTCCGGCATTGATTATCGGTGCATTTGCTGAAAGAATCAAATTTTCAGGATTTCTGTTATTTGCTGTTTTATGGGCGGTTTTAGTTTATAATCCAGTAGCCCATTGGGTATGGGGAGGCGGTTGGATGGGTACTTTAGGCGCTATTGATTTTGCAGGAGGTACGGTGGTACACATCAATGCCGGTATCTCTGCCTTGGTTATGTCCGTTTTGTTAGGGCGCAGGAAAGATTATGTGCCTGGCAAGCAACCGATTACTCCGCATAATATTCCTTTTGTAGTCATCGGGACCGCATTGTTGTGGCTGGGTTGGTTCGGATTCAATGCCGGAAGCGGTCTTGCAGCAGATGGCTTAGCCGCTAATGCTTTTCTTGTTACTCATCTAGCTACTGCTGTGGCATCGGCGACATGGATGATTTTGGATTGGGTCATTAATAAAAAAGCAACAGTTGTAGGATTCTGTACCGGCGCTGTTGCCGGTTTAGTAGCAATTACCCCGGCAGCTGGAACCGTTGATGCTTTAGGTTCTTTATGTATCGGATTGCTGGCTGCTTGTATCTGCTATCTTTTTGTCGCATATATAAAACCTAAATTGAAATACGACGATTCACTCGACGCTTTTGGGGTACATGGCGTGGGTGGTTTTGTAGGTGCTATTCTTACCGGAATATTTGCTACACAATTTATTACAGGAGAAGGAGGGCGGCAAGGCGCCTTATATGGCGATTGGGAGCAATTGGGAATCCAAGCTATTGTAAATGTTACTACCGTTATTTTCAGTGGATTAATGACGTTCGTTTTATTCAAAATCATTGACAAGCTGGTGGGGATACGTGTAATGGAAGGAGACGAAGCTATTGGTCTTGATATTTCTCAGCATGGCGAGATCGCTTATAGTGAAGGGGAGTAAAGGAGAAAATTATTGAACAGCCTTTGTTAATAAGCTCTTGGCAGATAGTGTAGAGATTTCCGGCCGGTTTTTGGGAATCTCCTTAGAAAGTTCGTTTTTATCTCGTACATTTGCAGAATAAAAATCAACATCCGCTTCTATTCGATGAAACAAACAAAATCACTTCGGATTATTTTCCGGGAGATGCAGGAAAATACATTAATAGCTCAAACGATTGAAAATGAAAAAATTTTCTTCCGTTGTAATGAAATCCAACGAAAAGAATGGGAAGAACTATCGCCTTTTATTTCTCAGGGAACTGTCATTAATTTATTAAATATTGATAAAATAGAAGGAAAAAATATAGAAGCTGAATTTTTTATTATCGAACCGGACTATCTGGTTGATATCAGTTTTTTAGCCGAATGTTTCCGCCCTTACGGTCATCATCCGTTGAATGCTATTTTGAGCCGTTTGCAAAACAGAGAAAATACATCGCCCATTTTATTAGGAAATACGGCGAATTTTTTCATTGATGAGTTTGTCAATGAAGAAACAAATCATCCGGTGGATTACATAATTTCCCTGAAAAAACTGTTTCGAACTTTAGCATTTGAATTTACTGCATGTAAAGATATGAAAAACAGCCGATTGGAAAGTGATTTCTTCTCGAATTGCCGAATGCATTTCAACCATATACAGAAAGTGGTGCAAGAAATGTTTCCTCGGGCAGGCATCGACAGGGAAAAGATTGTGCTTGAACCTTCCTTCATTTCCAACTTATTAGGATTACAAGGTCGTTTGGATATTATGGCTTGCGATTATTCCGATTTTATTGAATTGAAATCGGGTAAGGCAGAAGAAGATTATCGCAACGGAGGGCAATTTATGCGTTCGGCATTGAATCATTACATCCAAATGATTCTCTATCTGGCGATCCTGGAATTTAATTTGGATTTAGATCCTGAAAACGTACGTTCCTATTTACTCTATTCCAAATACCCTGTGTTGAGTAAAGAAAGACATTCGCGGAAACATTTGGCCGACGCGCTTCATCTGCGTAACCGGATTGTTGCATTGGAGTACAAAATTCAAAAAGAGAACCGATGCAGTTATACAAAAAAAATATTGGAAAACATGGACGCCGACCATTTGAATACCATTGGCCTTTCCGGTCGGTTTTTTGACAATTACCTCCGACCCTCTATTGATAAATTCAAAACCGCCTGGACACTTTTGGAAGAAACGGAAAAAGAATATTTACTTCGTTTATACACTTTTGTCACAAAGGAATTATGGCTGTCGAAAGTCGGTGAACGAGAATACGAAGGCGTTAAAAGAGCTTCTATTTTATGGAATGCTTCAATAGAAGATATGCTAACGGCGGGCGAAATTCTTTACGATTTGAAAATCGTCGACAATCAGGCGGCAGCAAAATCGCATACCATCACGTTAGTAATTCCGGAATATAAAGACTTGTATTTACCTAATTTCAGGATAGGAGATGCGATTATTCTGTATGAACGAAACGCCGAATCCGATCAAGTGAACAACCGGCAGGTATTCAAGGGAGCCATTGAATCATGGACAAATAACCATCTGAAAATAAGACTTCGCTATCGACAAAAGAATCCTGCTGTTTGGAAAGAAAATTCGTTTTACGCCGTCATGCACGATTACATAGATTCCACTTATATAGGCATGTTTAAGGCTTTATCCTGTTTTATGGAGGCTAATCAAGATCGGAAAGACTTGCTTTTATGTAAACGGTTTCCGGTAGAAAACGAAGCTTTTCTTTTAATTGGTCCTCCGGGAACGGGAAAAACGTCTCGAAGTTTGAAGCAAATGGTTGTATCTGAAATTCAAAAAAATGAGACCAATCTGCTTTTGTTATCCTATACAAACCGGGCGGTGGATGAGATTTGCAAAGCGTTGAAGGATATTCGTCCGGCGCTTTCATTTATCCGGATAGGTAACGAATTGAATTGCGATCCGGAGTTCCGTTCTTATTTGTTGGAAAAACAGTTGGAGTCATGTAACAACCGGAGCGAAGTAGCTCAAGTAGTCCGGCAATGCCGGATTTTTGCAGGAACAGTCGCTTCCGTTTGGAATAAAGCGGAATTGTTTAACTTGAAACAATTTGATTTGGCTATTATTGATGAAGCGACACAATTATTAGAACCGCATCTTTTAGGTATATTATCTGTTAAAACAAAATCGGGCGAAAACGCCGTCAAGCGATTTGTCTTGATTGGCGATCACAAACAATTACCAGCGATTGTCTTACAAACCAAAGAGGAAAGCCGAGTAAACGAACCTTCGCTTCATGCAATAGGTTTAACCGATCTGAGCAATTCCTTGTTTGAACGTTTGTTCCGAAAATACAGCGAAGCGGGTATTACTCAAGCTTACGATTTTCTTTTCAGGCAAGGCCGAATGCACCCGGAAATTTCGGCTTTCCCTTCGCAACATTTTTACGAAGGACGATTGGAATGTGCCGGGCTTCCCCATCAATTGGAAACAAATTATCCTTTCAAGCGTTTGCGCTTTTATCCTGTAAAACCTTATGAAAAAGATATTTCCAATAAATCTAATAGCCGAGAAGCCACTCAAGTAGTTGCGATTTGCAAGGAGATATACGAATATTATCTGTCGAACGGAGAAACGTTTCATCCGCAATGTTTAGGTATCATTACTCCTTACCGCAATCAAATCGCCCTGATACGGAAATATTTGCAAGAAACGAGCATTGATGCTTTCTCGGAAATTACGGTTGATACGGTCGAACGGTTTCAAGGGAGTCAACAAGACATTATTATTTATTCTTTTTGTGTGAAAAACGATTGGCAACTAGCTGCTTTGCCTAATAAAGTAGAAGAAAACGGTAACATCATCGACCGGAAATTGAATGTTGTATTGACACGAGCGAGAAAACAACTGCATATTATCGGGAACGAGGAATTGTTGAGAAAGAATGTAATTTACAGGAAATTAATTGAGCATATACAACATGCATGAAATTCGCATGCAAAAGCTGAGCTGAACGGCAGCGAAAAAACGAAACAAAAAAGTGTACCGGTACATAAAGTACGCGGTACACGAGAAAAGGTATGATATGTTTTTAGTTCCTAGCTTGCCGCTTCATTTATTAACCTGAAATTTAGTATTTCCATTCACAAAGAAGTCTACGATTTGCCGGGCGGCCGCAATACCGGCGTTATTATTCGCTTCGGCTGTTTGGGCGCCCATTTTTTTAGGCGTAGTGAAATAGCGTTTTGGAAACTTTTCTCTTAGTTCGGCGTCATTACCAGGTGTTATATCCGTCAAATATTTAAAATCGGGACGCGCTTCCAGCAATTTAACTAAGTCTTCTTCGTTGATTACCTCTTTGCGAGCTGTATTAATTAATACGGCTTTTTCGGGCATTTTAGTTAATAAAGCGTAGTTGATGGATTTTTTTGTTTCCGGAGTTGACGGAATATGTAAAGAAACATATTGGCAGGTCGTATACAATTCTTCTGTAGAAGACAAGGCTTTTACGCCGTCTTTTTCAATTGCTTCGACCGGATAAAAAGCATCGTAAGCATAGATTTCCATTCCAAAACCTTTGGCAATACGGGCTACATTACGTCCTACATTGCCGTAAGCATGAATGCCCAATTTTTTGCCCAGCAATTCGGAACCGGAAGTTCCATCGAAGCCGTTACGGGCAGCATAAACCATCAGTCCCAGAGCTAATTCGGCGACCGCATTGGCATTTTGTCCCGGCGTATTCATTACTACTACTTTATGAGCGGTTGCAGCATCCAAATCTACATTGTCGTAACCGGCACCTGCGCGTACTACGATTTTCAAATCTTTAGCGGCAGCCAATATTTCAGCATCAACAACGTCGCTTCGGATAATGATCGCATCCACATTTTCCACTGCATCCAGCAATTGTTGTTTGTTTGTGTATTTTTCCAACAAAACCGTTTCCATAGCCGCGTTTTCAAACACTTTCCTAATTCCTTCCACTGCCTTTGGAGCAAAAGGTTTTTCTGTAGCAATTAAAGTTTTCATAATAATTAATTTATATAATAAGTATTGTAATTTGTAATGGATTGATTTGCCATTCTTCCGGCAACAAAGAATTTACAAATTTGATTCTTTATTTTCTGTTTCCTTCAAAAAATCTTGCGCTTCAGTAATTTTTTCTTTAATAAAATTCAACAAAGGTACTTTATTTTCTTTAGATTGACTACCATTTTCGTATTCTTGCAGAAGAGCAACCAGCTCTTTGGCGGCAATCATTTTCATTAAAGCGATCATTTTGTGGCTGGTAGCCGCAATTATCTTCCAATCTTCGTTTTCAAAAGCGCTTTCCAGTATTTTGAGATTCTTTTCATTTTCGGTGATGAATGAATTGACGATCTTTTTGGCCGCTATTGCATCATTGCCGGCAAATTGTGTAATAGCCTCAAATCCTCCATTTTCTGAGGAATCAGGTTCTTTGATTTCATGAGTGAGCGAAGTTTGTAATTTGATTATTTCAAACAATTGTTCCGAAGTAAATGGCTTGGGCAGGAAAGCGGAGAATCCGGCTTCTTTAAGTTTACTTTCCGGTATCGAGGAATTGGCCGATAATCCTATAATTGGGATGTTAGAAGATAAACTAAAAGTAGAAGAACGAATTCGTTCTACCAATTCAAAACCATTCATGCCTGCCATTTGGATATCGGAAAAGATAATGTCGAAATGTTCTTTTTGAATCAATTGCAATGCTTCTAACGCATCTTGGCAAACAAAAGAAACCAAACCTTTTCTTCTCATCAGTTCCGCAAGCAGGTTCAATTGAACATTATCATCATCAATAAAAAGTATCTTTATATTTTTGTTTAAAGGTACGTTTTCCTTGTTTTTTTCGTCGCTGTGCGGTAAATTTTGGACTGTTCCCGTTCTTTGGACGGATTTCAAGGGAATGCGGACTGTAAAGACAGATCCTTTTCCGAATATCGATTCAATTTCTATAATACCTCCTAGTAATTTGGCCAATTTATTGGAAATATTCAGCCCTAATCCTAATCCTTCTATTCCTACTCCGGTATATTCCAAACGGCTAAATTCTTCAAAAATCTTTATTTTATCTTTTTCTTTAATACCCGGACCGGTATCTTTCACAGATAAGACTAAATAATTTTTATTTTTGGTTGTTTCTATAGCAGACGAAAGTATAACCGAACCTTGCTTAGGCGTATATTTAATAGCGTTCGAAAGTAGATTATTTAATATTTGTCTGATACGGTAAGGGTCGCTTACATAATTTTCATGCCGGTTGATATTCATTTCCAAATTGAATTGAATTTCTTTTTTATCCGCATCAGGAAGGAAACTTTCAAAAATATTGGAGATCAATACTTGAGGAGAAAAAGGCAAAAAGTTAATTTTTTGTTGATCATGATCCAAGGAATAAAAATCAAGTAGATCTTTGACTAAATTTAATATATGAATCGACGACTGTTGCATATTTTCAACGTAATAGTTGTCTTTGCCGGGAAGTTTATCTTTCTTCATTAATTCCAAATATCCTATAATAGAACTAATCGGCGCTTTGATATCGTGTGTAATTGCCAGCAAAAGTTGTTCGCGTGAAATCAAAAGGTTTTCCACCACTTTTTTCGCTTTTTCTATTTCTTTTTGCAACCGTTGACTGACCGAAAGGGAATAGATAATCCAAGACATGAAGATAATAGCTATTATCAAAGCAGCATAGGCGATTAAAGAAACCACATCAGACGATCGTTTCAGCATAGTTTCCCTATCTTCCATTAGCTTCAAGCGGTTTTTGTATTCATGTAATTCGATTTCGTCCACAATTTTATTGATATGGGAAATGGTCATCTCATTCATTTGGTACAATTCGTTTTGCCGTCGAACAACTTGCCGCATGATAGAAATATTTTTTCTTTGGCTAATAAAATTCACTTCCCGAATAAAATCTACGATGGTATCTGTAAGGGAAGGAAGGACAACATCTTCCGAATGGGAGAGGGAATGACTTGAAACCTGTACTAAAGTGTCGGACGAATTAGTTTTGAAAGCGTCGCGTATTCGCTGGAAAAACCCTTTTTTTTCTGCGGCAATTTTAACTGTGTCTTCAGTAAATTCTGTTTTATTTTTTTGTAAAATATTATTTAACGTCTCAATATCTTTTTGCGCCAAAACAGTAGTACGTTTTGTTTCCTTAATAGTTTGGGTTTCAAAATCATTCATCATTTTGACCAATTGCTCCGTATTTTCCTTTTTCAGAAGTAAAAGCGTATTCAGGCTATCTACATGAACAGCTAATTCTTTGTCGATGGAAATCTTTTTCAGGGTCGCTATTTGTTCAAAAACCGTATTCATCAACGAATCGTATTCTTGCTTCAGTACCGGATCGGCTTCGATAGTCAATAAGCCGAAGGTTCCTTCTGCTTGGTACAAGACCGCCAAGGTGTTTGTAATTATTACCAGTTCTTTTCGTTGCTCAAAAGGCTTATTCGTTTCCGAATATTTAATTAATTCGTTGTAAATAAATACAATACCAAATACGGATAACCCGACTAATATAACATATCCGATGATTACGATGATTTTAATACGACTTTGGCGCATCATTTTCATTTTTTCTTTTCATTTAAATAATGATTTATCTCCGGCATATTTTCCAGTATGATATTGGAAGTAATTTTATTTGTTTTAGTAATAAGCGCTACTCGGTAAACTACATTTTTCAATTCACGTAAATTGCCCGGCCAATGGTAAACAATCAAACATT
Organism: Dysgonamonadaceae bacterium; assembly: GCA_031275735.1. Classification (GTDB taxonomy): domain Bacteria; phylum Bacteroidota; class Bacteroidia; order Bacteroidales; family Azobacteroidaceae; genus Azobacteroides. Next base: position 39,533 of record JAISOJ010000035.1, on the reverse strand, counting down.
CCAATGCATCGTCATCAAACCCGATTATATTTTTGTTCATTTCCTGGTTGGCTTTTTCTAAAAAATGATGGGCAAATAAAGGAATATCGTCTTTGCAGTCTTTCAATGGCGGAATTGTGATAAGAAATTCATTGATGCGATGATAAAGGTCATTCCTGAATTTCCCTTTCGAGACGGAGTTTTCCAAATCCTCATTAGTAGCGACTATAATTCGCACATCCACTTTGACTTCTTTACTGGCTCCAACCGGTTTTACCCTTTTTTCCTGTAGTACGCGAAGCAATTGCATCTGTATATCCAACGACAGATTTCCTATTTCGTCTAAAAACAAAGTTCCTCCGTCCGCTTCAAGAAAATGGCCCTTTTTATTGTTAATGGCGCCGGTAAAAGAGCCTCGTATATGACCGAAAAATTCACTCGCTGATAATTCACTGGACATGGTTCCGCAATCGACCGGAATAAAAGGCGCCGAAGCGCGAAGGCTTTTATCATGTATCATCCGAGCAATATGTTCCTTTCCCACCCCGCTGTTTCCTTTGATAAAAACAGATAGATTGGTAGGAGCAACCAAATCGACATAATCATATACTTTTTTATATTCCAATGAATTACCTTGAATATAATCCAAATGTTTTTCCTGTTTATTAATACTTCCCGCCGGAGGCTCAAAATTTCCTTTTTTAATTAACATAGCCGAATTGATTTTGGATAGTAATTCTTCCTGATTCAATGGTTTGGCTACATAGTCATATGCTCCTGAGCGGATTGATTCTACTGCTGTTTGAATATCGGCATAACTGGTCATCATGATAAATATCACTTCCGGATCCTGTTCTTTCATCCACTTTAAAAAAGAAATCCCATTTTCGTCGGGTAATCGTAAATCGGAGATGATTAGCTCCGGTTTGAATTGTTCCACTTCTTTTTTTGCATCAGCAATATTTATAACTGTATTTACATTAAACCCTTTTTTACTAAGCCAAGTTTTCAGCATTAGACACAAAGTAATGTCGTCGTCGATAATTAATATATTTTTCATGAATTATGTTAAACCGAATTATTATACGTTTGTGTTTGATGCAAAAATACTAACATTTTTAGAATTAGCGAAAAAAAAATTAAAGTTTAGTTATTCTTCACAACTATATCTTATCTTTGCTAATATGAATCGAGTTATATTTGACAAATTGAAAACGTTGTCCGAGGCGGCAAAATTCGACGTATCGTGCTATTCTAGTGGTATTCCCAGATATAATTAAGCAAAAAGGAATTGGCTCTACTACCAGCTGGGGCATATGTCATAGTTTTACGGAAGACGGTTGTTGCGTTTCATTGCTAAAAATTATGCTTACCGCCCAATGCGTTACATACAACAGGGGTACTTTTTATTACTTGTAATGAATTAGCTGCGCATAGCATTCAGGAAGTAAAACCGGAATATATCCGAAAAATACTAACAGAACCGAAAAGAAAGAAAAAAGACAACTTGCAATTAACAATTTCTTTTTAATGTAAATCTTTTATCGCAGTTAGGTAGAAAATTGATAGTTTTTCAGATTAATAAAAATATATTATATTTGCGACTAAAACAACATTATTTCGATTGCAATGAATATCTTTCAAAGAAAACCCATTAGTACTCTTATTGCCGAATCGCATGAAGAAGGCACGCATACTTTAAAGAAAACATTAGGTCCTTATAAATTAATAGCCTTAGGATTAGGCGCCATCATCGGCGCCGGTTTATTTTCTATTACCGGTCTTGCCGCCGGAAATTATGCCGGGCCTTCCATCACTATCTCTTTTTTAATTGCCGCTACCGGATGCTGTTTTGCCGGTTTTTGCTATGCCGAATTTGCTTCCATGCTTCCGGTGGCCGGAAGCGCTTATACTTATTCCTATGCCACTTTGGGCGAATTTATAGCTTGGGTAATCGGCTGGGACTTGGTATTGGAATATGCCGTAGCCTCTGCTACCGTGAGCATTAGCTGGAGCCGGTATATGGTGAAGCTATTGGAAGGATTTCAAGTTCACCTGCCTGTTGAGTTGACGGCCTGCCCATGGGAAGGAGGTATCGTTAATTTACCGGCAGCATTTATTGTCGTTATTATGAGCTTATTATTAATACGAGGAACAGAAAGCAGTTCTTGGGTGAATGTAATAATTGTTATTTTGAAAATAACAGTTGTATTAGCTTTTATTATCTTAGGTTGGAAATTTATCCGATCGGATAATTATGTTCCTTATATACCGGAAAATAGCGGTACGTGGGGAGAATTTGGTTTCAGCGGGATTATCCGTGGCGCAGCCATTGTTTTCTTTGCCTTTATCGGTTTCGATGCGGTCAGTACGGCTGCGCAGGAAACCAAAAATCCGAAGCGGAACATGCCTGTCGGCATCATGGGTTCATTGCTGATTTGCGTAGGATTGTATGTTCTTTTCGCCCATGTAATGACTGGGGTTGTCAATTATACTGCATTTCAAGGGCGTGATGGAATTGCTCCCGTAGCCATTGCTATCGATCATATGGGAACGCCTTTACCGGATGGAGGTATTCAATCGGCTTTCCCTTGGCTAAACAAAGCCATTATCATGGCCATTTTAGCAGGCTATTCGTCGGTTATCTTAGTTATGTTGTTAGGACAAAGTCGTGTTTTTTATTCCATGAGCCGTGATGGGCTGTTGCCCGATTTCTTTTCAAAAATACATTTCCGGTTTAGGACTCCTTTCAAAAGCAATTTGTTGTTTATGTTAATAATCAGCGTATGCGCCCTTTTTATTCCGGCAACGGTTGCTGGGGAATTGACAAGTATAGGCACATTATTAGCCTTCATTATTGTTTCCATCGGGATATTAGTGATGAGGAAAAAAATGCCTGACGCTCCTCGCGTATTCAAAGTGCCCGGGGTACCGGTCGTTCCTTTATTAGGAATAAGTATTTGCCTTTTCATGATGGTATTCCTTCCGTTTGATACATGGATCCGCTTAATCCTTTGGATGATGATCGGACATAATATTTATACATTTTATGGCTCCAAACGGAGCAAATTAGGCGCTAAAGAAAAAAGTAATCTGTTGTCGTGGATAGGATTGTCAATTGCTTTGCTATTGACTTTATTTGTTGTTGTTCATCAGGCTCAAATAGGATGGGAATATATGGATATTAAGTCATTTTTCTTATTGGCGGTTGCCGTCGGTCATTTGGTATTGTATGGCGTCCGGTTAATCATTTAAAATCAAGGTACAAATCTACATATACCGGTAAATGGTCGCTGTATCCGCCTTCGTATTTGCGCCCGTGAAAAGTCTTTTTGGGTCTTTTTCCGGCATGGCTTTTATCTTCGGTCAACAGGAAAGATTCGCTAAAAACGGCTGCCGTTTCCGGCAAAATACGGAACGAATAATCCGGGTTCAAAAGGTCGCCCGATACAATTATCTGGTCTAAAAAATTCCATAGCCGCCCGAATTTGTAACTGCCTATTTTACTTTTTTCTTGAATAGACAAGAATAAATTGTACAAATCTTTTTTGTTTGCCTTAACCGGAATTGCCCGAGCTTTCATTGACTCCGAAAGACTCTTATCGGAGGGTTCGTCATTGAAATCGCCCATAATAAGGATATTTGCTTTTTTTCGAACAGACATTAGGCTGTCGGCTTTTGCCTTGACTACAGACGCTACATACATTCGGTCAGGTTCTGATTCGAATTGACCTCCTACTCTGGACGGAAAATGGCATACAAAAACATCCAGCGTGTCGCCAGTAATCACTTGTCCGGTTACATGTAAAATATCGCGTGTTTTTTTTCGATTACTATAAGGAAAGCGGATGGGAATAGCCTGATAATATAAATATTTGAATTGATCGCGTTGATACAAGAGCGCTACATCAATTCCCCTTCTATCGTCCGATTCGGCCAATACATAGCGGTATTGCATCTTTTTTAGCGGAGAATAAAGCGTTAAATCTTTTAATACTTTGTCATTTTCGATTTCGCACAAGCCAACCAGAACCGGAATATCCCACTGCCCGACGGAAGTAATTACTTTCGCTATGTTATCTAATTTGGCATGATATCGTTTATTTGTCCACGAACGGGCGCCGCGAGGCGTAAATTCATTATCATTCTTCTTTGGTTCGTCTTCCGTATCAAAAAGATTTTCCACATTATAAAACATTACCCTAAAAATCGTTTGCCCTTGTAAAGGGATGCTGATCAATAAAATAAAAAAGACAACGATTAAATGGAAAACAGAGAATGGGAAACGAAGAGTTATTTTCATACTCTTTATAAATTCATCATTTATTGCTTGTTTCAGGTACATATTCGTAAGCGCCGATATCGGGGCCTTCGTCTAAAAACCGGTTAATACCCTTTATATCGTAAGGGATACTATTAGCTGCCTGTTGGTTGGCAACATTACGCGCCGGAGAAATGGAATCAATCCGAAAATCGTAGGTAAATTCGTCTTTACCGTCTTTTAGCGGATTTGTATCAATAAATTCAGGATTTTTATTGATGATGCAGTTTACGATTTTAGGAGCTACATCCGGGTTATTTACATCATCATTGGTACCATCCGTATTAATCAGGCAATTTTCGAAATAATAGTTAATGGAAGATCCGCCGCTTTCTTTCAATTGTATCTTTGAAGAACTTAAATCCCTCATTCCCCAAACGATTGTATTGTAAAAACGGGCTTGTTCCACCGGGTAATATATTGTATCGTGCGTTTCTTCGTTCACATAGCAGTTGAGTAATTGGATAGTTTCGTTATCCGAGTTACCCCATCCCGCTTCCCGCGAACTGCTGTAATAATTGGCCATTGTGCAATGAGTGAAACTGTAATTTCCCCCAATTAAAGTCAGCAAAGCTTTCCGTGAATTGGAAAATTCACAATTTTCGGCCGTTATCCGGCAATTAACCGAATAAAGCAGCGTCCCTTTGAAATTAGTCAGTTTCACATTTTTCATACTCAATTTGGTTTCATTAGGATTAGAAGGCTCAAATTTCATTCCTAAATTGCCGTTTCTAATATGAGCATATTCGAAAACATTATGGAAACTAGCGGACATAAACCGGATACCCCCCCATTGTCCGGGAATCAAATCGTAAGGGATACCAATCATAGCGTCCATACGGGCGCCCCGGATGGTAACCGGGTTTTCGATACTACCATTTATCCGGAGAGTGCCTTTGACGATAATTTCGGCATTGTTGTGCATATAGAAAGTAGCTCCTGCATTAATATCTACTCTAATTCCTTCGCTGACGACTAAACTATCGTAAATTAAATAAGGTTTCCAACTACTAAGAATCGTATCGGACAAGATAGTTAAACCTTTACAAACAATCACGTCTTGCCCGTATGCTTCCAAAAGCACGTTTTGTTGTCGACCATTGGTAGTAAATTCAATATAATCGGTAATTACCACCGGTCGATTACTTTCTTGTATTTCCGGTTTAATGTCGACAAGGACATAAAGGCTATCATTAGCGCGTATTTCCACATCTTCGAAACGATTACCGGCTCTTCCGTCTACGTTAATTTTGAATCCGCTTTCACCGGCGTTTTTCAATTGGATAGAAGCAATCAGCAACGGTTTATTATTTTTATTATAAACCATAAAAACTTTCACCGGCGTATTAATTGTAGCTAAAACCGTATCGAAACGCAGGGTATCGACAGAGAAAGAAAGTAAATGACGCGGGTTTTCGGAATAATCATCAAAATCATCGTTGCAAGCCCAAAATGTTGTAAGCAAGAATAGAAGAAACGAGAAAAATGCCCAACATGATTTGTTCATACTGTCAAGTTCTAATTACATTAAGACAAAATAATTATTCCGTCATTGCTTCACCGCTCGTTCCTGGTTCTTCGCAATGACGGATATTCAATAAACGATTTTTCTATCGTTTTATTTTGCCGGTATTTCCTTTAACACTTCCGTTAGTAATTTCCACCATTTTTCAACGGTTGCTATTTCAATTCTTTCTTCCGGAGAATGAGCGCCCAAAATGGTAGGTCCACAAGAAATCATATCCAAGCGGACGTTTTTTTCAAGGAATAATCCACATTCCAGACCGGCATGGATGGAAATCACTTGAGGTTCTTCGCCAAATAAGTTTTTGAATATTGCTAAAGATGTTTTCAATATTTGTGAATTTGGATTAGGTTTCCAACCGGGATAACCTTCCGAAACGTTCACTTCTGCTCCTGCTAATTCGAAAACGGCGCTGACTTTATTAACCGTATCAATTTTCAATGAATGGGTTGAACTGCGCTGACTCGTTGTTACTACAATTGTTTGGTTTTCTTTCATCTTTACGGAAGCCAAATTCGTTGATGTTTCAACGGTTCCCTGCATATCAAAACTCCATCCCATCACGCCATGCGGGAGGGCGTAAAGTGCATTCAACAAGTTAGACGTAGTTTGAGAATCAATCGTATAGCTTGGAATATCCGTAGTATGAATGTTTATTTTCACATTTTTATCAACGTGCGCTAATTCGGCGGAGAGTTCGCTTTGTAGAACATTGACCAATACGGAAGCGATTTCTTTGTTAACCAAAGGAATACCGACAATCGCCTTTGCCTCCCGGGCAATTGCGTTATGTAAATTTCCTCCATCAATCTGAGATAAAACGAAAGGCGTTTCCTGTCGTAAGATACATAAATAGCGAGTAAGAATCTGATTGGCATTTCCTAAGCCTTTATGTATATCGCTACCCGAATGACCGCCGTTTAATCCTGAAATCTGCACTTCAAACCAGAAATAATCGTTGGGAACCGGAGTCGGCCGGTAGATGAAGGTTCCGGTTGTCGTTTTTCCTCCGGCGCACCCAATACAAAATTCACCCCATTCCTCGCTATCTAAATTAAGCAGGATATCTCCTTCCAGAAAATCCGGTTTCAATGCATTAGCGCCGGTAAGTCCGGTTTCTTCGTCTGTCGTAAATAATGCGCGAATAGGTCCATGTTCAATTTCTTTGGAAGCCAGGATAGCTAATGTAGCGGCTACGCCAATGCCGTCGTCGGCGCCCAGAGTAGTTCCTTTTGCTTTGACCCAACCGTCTTCGATATAGGTTTGAATCGAATCGGTTTCAAAATTAAAAACAACATGGCTGTTTTTTTCGCAAACCATATCAACATGCGACTGGAGAATCACTGTAGGAAAATTTTCTTTTCCCTGCGTGGCCGGTTTAGTGATTAATACGTTCAATGCATCGTCTTTTTTCACTACTAAATGATGCTTTTCGGCAAAATCCAACAAATATTGAACAATTTTTTTTTCTTTTTTACTTGCACGAGGAATTTTTGTTATCTCGTCGAAAAAATTCCACATCAAATTGGGTTCTAAGTCCTTTATTTTCATACTAAATGATTAATTAGTTTGTGTAAAAATTTGAATTGAAAGGATAAAGAAACAAAAAAAAAATGGAATTATCAAGGAAAAAGCACAATTTAACGATAAATTGAATTATATTTGCGGAAACAAATTTCAGGAGTTGTATAACAATGAATCGGAATTTGCAGAAAAATAATAATAATGTATGTTTATGACTGTTTATATATCAATTAATAATAATATTTAATTTTTCGAGTTAATATATGAAAAATGCTAATTACTTCATTAATGGAATACTCGCAATAGCAATAATTATATTGTTTATTTTGCAGTTTTCGGGTAAAAAACATCAATGTAAAAGCGATACAATATTAAAGGGGGATTCGGTTTTTGTGCATTTACCTGTCGCCTATGTAGATGCGGATTCTTTACTTAAAAATTTTGATTTTTATACACAATTGATTAGCGACTATGAATTAGAGCTAAGCAAGCAAAACAATCAATTGAACCAGCGTTATCAAAATTATCAAAAAGAAGTGCTCGAATACCAGCAAAAGGCTCAAAACAATGCTTTCCTCACGCGAGAAAGAATGGAGCAAGAAGAGTCTCGTTTATTACGAAGACAAAAAGAAATAGAGCAAACGGCCGCCCAAATGGAACAAGAATTAGCGCTAAAGCAAAAAATCATCCAACAAAGATTATCCGATACGCTTTCAATAGCTGTGAAGGAATTTAATACGCCTCAAAAATACGAGTTGATATTCACACAAATCAATTCGGGTATAAGTAATATCTTATATGCGAGCGAACCGTATAATGTAACGCAGGAATTAATTGAATTTCTGAATTTACGGTACAAAGTGGAAAAAGAATAAACAATCTAATCTATATTATGGGAAGGGGGGCTGTTCTCAAAAGCCCCTTGTGGTGTGCTTGTCATTGCGGGCTTGACCCGCAATCCCCTGAAAGACAACGCTCGTTTTTCGGCAGATCCTGCGTCAAGCGCGGGATGAAGTACTTTTGAGACAGCCCTTTTTAACTGTGGAACGATGAACTATTCGGATATTCAAATTATTATCGTCATTCCGTGCTATAACGAATCCGGAATAATGCAGACCGTTCGTAGTTTATTTGCTTGTGAAAGAGGAGATTTTGGAGTGGAAATCCTTTTGATAGTCAATTCATACCGTATTTCTCCCGAATCGGTCAAAGAAGTAAATCGTATGGCTTTCCAAGAGGCAAGCGATTTTGCCGTCACAAACAATATTTCCGGTTTTTCCTTGTTCCCTATTTGGGTTGAGAATCTACCGGGACGTCAAACAGGCGCCGGTCTTCCTCGCAAAATCGGGATGGACGAAGCTGTTGCCCGTTTTTATAAAAACAATAACAGAAAAGGAATTATTGTAAGCTTGGACGCCGATGCTACCGTTGCCCCCAATTACCTGACGGAAATTTATCGGTGTTTTAAACAATACAAATTACGTTCGGCAACCATCGAGTTTCATCATCCTGTAGAGCATCTGAAACCAGGCGACGAACTGAGGCGAGCAACCGAGGTTTATGAAAAATACCTTCGCTATTATCGTTCGGCTTTAGAGCATACCGGTTATCCTTATGCATATTATACTATAGGATCGGCTTTTGCGGTAACTGCGGAAACTTATACGCAGGTGGGCGGTATGGGCAAACAACAAGCGGGAGAAGATTTTTATTTTCTTCAGAAAGTTTTTCCTTTAGGTAAAAGCCGGTTTATTGACACAACCTGCGTTTACCCTGCCGCGCGAATATCCGGTCGCGTCCCTTTCGGAACGGGACCGGCGATTGCTAAAATGATCGATGAAAAGAAATACGTTAAACTTACTTACCGGATGGAAGCTTTTGAGGAATTAAGACAACTTTTCGATAAGACAAACGTTTTTTATCAAGCCTCCGGAAAACAAATTGAGGCTATTCTCAATTGTTTCCCCGAATATATGGTTACTTTCCTGAAAGAAAATGATTTTCTCGCCAAAATGGAAGAAATCAAGCAGCATACGGCCAGTCCGGAAAATTTCCGGAAACGTTTTTTTAACTATTTTACTGCTTTCAGGATATTGAAATACTTGAATTTCGTACATCCGGTTCCTCATGAGTGGGAACAAATAAGCAATGCATCTTCTATTTGATAGCATATTGTTTTCCGTCGCTGCTGCTTGCCGCGTTGATAAAGTCCTTGAATTCGGCATATTCTTCAGGTAAAACAATTTCCTTTTTCTTTTTAAATGTACGGGTTGCTATCAGACTTCCTTTAGCGTCTAAAGTATATTTTAATTCGTAAGAAGCTGCCGCACATTCCAAATGAATATTAGTAGGAATTTCGGCGAATTGTTTTCCTGCCGGTAAAAAAAGCGTAATTTGTTCGTATTCGCTGCTAAAAACGTATTGCCATAATTCGAAAGGATACTTACGTTCGTCCAAAGCTACTACCGAAGCCGATTCTATATTATCCGACCAGGGTAATTTGAATATTTTCATATCGGCAACATCCTGTAAGGCTCCGGTTACTTCATAATCAAAGTGATATGAAATGCTATCCGATAAATTATCCAGATTAGTAAATACGAGGTTGCTTACTTTCACCGGATTTTTCCAGTCGGAAGCGACAAGTTGTTGCATATCTTTCAAACGTTCTTCTTCGCCCATATTTTCATACCGGTAGCGGTAATAAGCGGCTAATTCGCCGGTACGAATATTTCCTGACTTTATTTGCATATTATTTCCATTCAGCGTAATTGTTTTATTCCGGATAATTTCGTTGAGTTTCCATAAGGGCATATCCATTTCCAAAAGTTCGCTTCCAATGGATTCATCTTTATAAGGAATGGGAAGTATGCCGGCTTGTATATTATTTTCTACAGAAGCGCCAAAAGGTAATTTACTGTTAGTTAATTCCAGGTAATAAGTTTTGTCGTCAATAATCAATTGAGCGATACAGTGGTTGAAATTGTTAGAAGGCAAGGCCAGCATATTTTTTCCGTTTTCCCGGGAATTAAGTAAAACCAAGTTTGCATTTATTCCGGCTTCCCTACATAAAGCGACAAACAGCGTAGATACATCTTTACAATCACCCAAACGAGTGGTGATGGTTCGGGATGCTTTTTGCGGAATAAAATTTCCCTGTAAGAAAGATACATTGGAATAGGTTATGTTTTTCAAAATGTATTCGTAGAATAAACGTGCTTTTTCTATTGGAGCGGCGTCTTCCTTACCTTTCAATATTTCCTTATACGTTTCTTTCAGTATATAGTCGGAATGAGCATTGATTTTGTTTTCAGTTAAATCTTTATACCAATCGCCGACAAATTTCCAATCCGGAATACTGCTGAAAATCAATACCGGCACAACTTCTGCTATCGGACTCATATATGGTTCGTCTTTTATAGCCTGTTGATTTGTGCTTATCCATTGGTAGAGTTTCATATTTTCGATATCAGTAATTTCCGGCTCAATATTTCCATTTTTAACTAAATAATTGAATTTTTTTTCAGACGGAATAAGAATAGCATATCTACTATAAAGGGTAGGCAGGCTATATTGCATTAATGCCCAATCGTAAAAGTGCTTGGATAAAACTCCGGAGAAAAAATCTTGTATCCGGTAATCCAGATGCAATACATCGCCTACTTCCAAATTAGTAAATACTACTGTAAATTCGCCGTCGGTTTCGGCTTTTATTTTTTGTCCATTGGCTTTTATCACTTCGTATTTATCCAAAATCAATTTTTGGTTATTGCTGTTATATCCTATCTTATATTCTTTCCAATATTCGATTGCAGATTGATTCAACATTTTAATAGCAATTTCCGTTCGGTGTTCCTGCGCTCCTTCGGGATAAAAAACCAGTTGTTCGTCGCTCAAAATAATCAAGGCATTATCTTCCGGATAATCGGTAGCGGCCGGCGCTTGAGCAATCATTGCGTTCAAATCGTTTTTAGGAAACAAATCGAATACTTCTTTTTTATTGTCCAGCAAACGGAGTTGCGTTCTGGAATCGTATGAGGTAGGTCCGTAATAGATAGATTTTGTAAAATTTTCTTTCGCTCTTTCAAAATCTTTTATTTCTTTGTAAATATATCCTTGGTTATTGTAAATATACGACATGTAAGGCGCTTGTTTTTTTACTTCCTCCATCACGGCTAAAGCTTCTTTGTATTTTTGTAAGCGTTGCAGGACGGTAGCATAATTGTACAGAAATCCGGTAGCATAAGGCAAATAATCAATTCTTTTCCTTAATAATTCCAAGGCTTTATCCGTCTTGCCAAGATTGAAATATTTATCCGACAGCGATCCGATGGCTCTTGTGTCTAAATACTTTTTGCAATAATCTTCAAGAATGGATATGGCTGCTTTCGTATCATTATACAAGTTTTCTTCTATAGCTACATTCAAATTCATATAGCTGTAATTGTATGGATATTTTTTATATAAATTTTTACCTAATTGTATCAAATCATCTCTTCTTTTTTGGTAGCTGGCTAATTCCAATTCCATTTCGTCGGTATATCGACTCGTTCCGTATAATTCTTTAATTTTAGCAGCAATTTTTTCTGCTTCGGAATATTTTTCCGAATCAATCGCCTCTTGGTAAAAGTCGCGCAAAGCAATAAAAGAAGTTGGGTCGTATTGTTTAATATTTTCCATTTCCCTACTATAATCCGTTATATTATTAGACCGGATATAAGCTTCTGTTAAGCGCGAATGAATGAAAGTTGCCCGAGGCGCTAATTGTTCTGCTGCTTTTAAGGTGTGAATACTTTCGTACGACTTATCGTTTCTTAAATACGTTTCGCTTAAAGCTATGTAATTAAGCAAATTATCCGGTTCTGCTTTCACCTTGTCTTCAAAATATTGTTCGGCGAAAAAAGGTAAAATTGCATTTACCGTCTGATTGCCGGATTTTTCATAATCAGCGTAAACAGTTGAATTTGTGATTCCTTGTATGGGGTTGCCCTGTTCGTCGGTTAAACGGAGCAAAAAATTGGCCGCATCGATTTCACTTTGACCGATTTGCACTAAAATTCGGTTAGCGCCGGCATTTAATTTTATCTTATAGGCGTATATATCCATATCGCAATTCCTTTCTTCGGGAATGGCCGCGATAAGTGCATCGTTAACCCATATTTTCAGTGAGCCGGAAGTACCTGCACGCAAATAAACTTCCTGGTCGACCGGACTGTTGACAAACGATTGCGCGTATGCTATGATGCTATTTAACGTAAAATAATAATCAAAGTAAAACCAAAAATCCGGTTTATTAGCAACGGGCGTATACCATTGAATATCAGCATTTACTTTGTTTTTGAAAACATCGCTTGTCCGAGCTTTATCCAAAGCTCCCCAATTTTTATCAAAACCGCTTCCTGATACATTATCAAATGTACCCAGTACCTGCCATTGGCTGATAGCTTCGATTTTTGCGTAAAATTCCTGCGCTTTTTTCTGCTTGTTGCAATCCAAATAATAATTTCCGAGATTTTGATAAATCATGGCTTTTAGCGTGCCGTTCATGTTCTCGTCCGTCACTATTCTTTCATAAAAGTTGCGTTGCACATCAGACATCGATTGATTTGGCCTTGAATACAATAACGAAAACAGGGCATACAAATAAGGATAAGGGTTATCGCTGTTTTCATAAAACTTTTTAAAGTTCGCAAAAGCTCCCGCTTCATTCGATTCGTTCCAATCCAACAAAGCCATGCTCAAAAATGCTTCCTGTTGAGAACCGGCGTCTTTCGCGGCTAATTCGAAAAATTGACGGGCTTCTGTCCGGTTGTTGTTGATAAATTCGGCCCATCCTTTGCTGTAATTATCGTTTTCAACAGCAAATGTTGTAGTAAGGGAAAAGCATAAGAATAGTAATACGTTTCCCAAAATCAAAAAAATTTTTTTGTTCATTGGTTTATTTTTTATAGTTGGTAAATTACTTTTAATTCAATTATTTAATTATCGTTTCAAACTCATTAATTATCATCTAAGTTTGAGTACGTCGCCTTCTATGGGAACGTAATCTTCTTTTTTCTTATTCATTTCGTATAAACGGGAAAGTTGTAAACCATACTTTTGAGAAATACTGTGCATGGATTCTCCAATTTTTACAACATGTTCGAAATAAGGTTTATCGGCTTTTTTCTTTTTCTTTTCCAAATAAACGATATCGCCTTTAAAGAGCGGGAAATTTTCAGGGACTTCATTGTATTTAAGCAGATCTTTCACTCTAAATCCCATATCTTCGGCGATTTTGTCATAACTGTCGTTAGAACCGGCAATGACGTAAATTAAATCGAATGTCTTATAAACATCCCTCTTCAAGAGGAGTGGCGCCGGTTTGGATTTGGAGCGAGTTTTGAATTTTGATTTATTTTTTATTTTAGAGTTCGTATCGTATTGATACAACTCATAATCTTCAATTAATTTGATCAATTTATTGGCGTACGCTTTATCGGTTGCATAACCATATTTTTGTAATCCAGTGGCCCAGGCTCTATAATCAGTTATGTCCAAGGCAAATAAAGGAGCGTAACGGGATCTCTCCAGAAGAAACAGGGAATGATCGAGATAAGAATCTTCTGCTTTTTTGTAAGCGCGGAAACATTCTCTTGGAATGTCGTCGTCGCGGTACATACGGGAACCTTTCCAATTACTGCCGCATTTTATACCGAAATGGTTATTGCTTTCTTTCGTAAATTGGCTTTTCCCTGCTCCGGATTCAAGAATTCCTTGTGCCAAAGTAATACTAGCCGGAATATGATATTCTTTCATATGGCGAATGGCTAAATGTTTATATTTTTCAATATATTCGACAAAAGAAGCATTTTGTTTTTGCGCCGATAAAGGGTTGAAGGCGACAAAAAAAACGAAAAGGAAACTGAGTACGTATTTATATGTTTTCATATCCGATATAAATAGTTTATATTTGCCTAAAAAAAATACTTATGAAAAGTTTAAATATTACCACAAAGATAAGGGTTTGTGATTATATAGAACTAAATAAAATGGAAAAAATTCTTGTTGAGGTCGCAAAAGAAGCAACGACAAGAGCTTACAGTCCCTATTCGCATTTCCAAGTAGGCGCTGCGCTCTTGCTGACCAATCAAGAAGTAATCAGCGGAAATAATCAAGAAAACATAGCTTATCCATCCGGATTGTGTGCAGAGAGAACCGCTCTGTTCTATGCTAATTCAAAATTTCCCACTGAAGCTGTCGACACAATTGCCGTTGCCGCTTTTTGTAACGACGATTATACAACGGAGCCGGTAATTCCTTGCGGAGCTTGTAGACAAGTGATTTGGGAGACTCAAAACCGGTATAATCGTCCTATCCAGATCATTCTCTATGGAAAAAAAGAAATTTATATTATTGATAGTATTTCGGGATTATTACCTTTAGCTTTTAACAGGTGAAGATAGTACATTAAAGTAAAAGAAAGAAGGTGATTCCGCAAAGCAAAATTATTCAATGCTTTGCGGAATTTTTAAAAGAAAAAGAAATTGCCGGATAAAAATAAATTTCTATTTTTGTGTCATGAAAAAATTTAATTTTATAATATATATTCAAAAAATGTTTCAATTATGAGAGTTTTACTGTTATTAGCATTTACGATATGTCCGTTATCATTAACCGCTCAATTGGATGATGATATAATTGCTTCCCTGCGGGAATTAGATAGTATTACTCAATCAAAAATCGGAACGCCCTATCCCGATTTTACGGCAACATCTTTGGATGGAAAAACAATTTCAGAGAAACAGTTGACAGGAAAAGTGACGATTATTAATTTTTGGTTTGAAGCCTGTGCGCCTTGCCTGGCGGAATTTGATGCTTTGAATGACTTGTATCATAGATTCAAAGACAATCCTTTTTTTCAGTTTCTGTCTTTTACTTTTGATTCGGCAGAAGACGCAAAGGCTACTGCTTGTAAATTCAATATCCCTTACGATGTGTTTTCTATCGCAGACGCGGAATGTCGCCGCTTAAACTACAAACAGGGATTTCCGACCACTATAATAATCGATCAATCCGGTAAACTTGTTTTTTCAGATCATGGAGGCCTACCGATAAAGCAAAAGCGGCAATCAAGGTTCAAACATTTGAGCAAAAAATTGCAGATTTACTCATGGAATTGTAATGTTAAAAAATACGCTTGTCCGAAAAGCATTGATCATTTTTATTAAGTTTTGGATTTTATTTTTACCTTTGTGCTTTATTTTGAGAGGATGGATCAGATAAAGAACGCTATTATTCAGCCGATACAAAAGGAAATTGAAACTTTTCAAACGCTTTTCAACGAGGCGTTACAGGGGCACAATCTCGAAATTCAAGAGATGTTGGATTATATTGCCGGAACCAACGGCAAGCGGATCCGTCCGATTATTCTTTTTCTGTCTGCCCGCTTATGTGGCACAATCAATCGTCAAACTATTGAATATGCTATCATTGTAGAATTACTTCATACAGCTACATTAATCCATGACGATGTTGTCGACAATACGGCGGAACGGCGGGGGCGGTCTTCAATTAATGCCAAATTCGACAATCAGTCGGCAGTTTTACTGGGCGATTATATTCTGTCCTTGGCTATTGTGAGAGGAATAAAAACGCGTAATTTTGAAGCTCTCGAAGTAATGGGTAAGTTAGCGCAGCATTTATCGGAAGGAGAACTTTCTCAATTATTTTTTTCCAAAAACCAACTTATCAATGAAAAAAATTATTTTGAAATAATACGGAAAAAAACGGCTATCCTGCTTGCCTCTTGTACCGAATTAGGTGCAATTTCGGTGAATGCCGATAGGGACGACATTGATTTTTTGCGGAGAATAGGGGAAAATCTGGGAATTTGTTTCCAGATAAAGGACGATATTTTCGATTATTTTGAACAAGGAGATATAGGTAAGCCAACCGGCAATGATATCAGGGAGGGGAAAATTACTTTACCTTTGATTTACGCTTTGAATACGGCGCCCAAAGCCGTATCGGACACCATGCTAGCTATTGTCAGGGAACAAGATTATTCTCATGAAAATATATTGAAATTGACTGGTTTCGCCAAAAAGTACAAAGGGATTGAATACGCACGGTCTTATATGCAGTCGATAAAAGAAGAAACAATTACTTTACTGGCACGCTATCCGGACTCAGAAGTAAAAACAGCTTTGATTGATTTGGTTAGCTATATTATCGAACGAGAAAAATAAGCGATTCTCCGATTCAGATTAGGAAAATGAATTATCGAACAATCAATAAAAAATAATTTTTCTTCCCTTTTTGAACTAAAATATACTTCTCTCCCAACAAATAAGAACAATCTATAAGCGTATCAAAAGCCGGCAGCTTTTCTTTATTAATACTGATTCCCCCATTTTGAACCAATTTGCGCATTTCTCCTTTGGAAGGGAAAATAGCCGTTTTCTCTGTTAACAAATCGACTGCTTTAATGCCGCCGGAGAGCGCTTCTTTGGAAATTTCGTATTGTGGAACACCTGCAAACACATCCAGCAAAGTGGCTTCATCCAATTTTCGCAAAGAATCGGAAGTGGAATTTCCAAAAAGAATTTGCGACGCCTCGACAGCTAAGTCATAATCTTCTTGAGAATGAACCATGATACTCGCTTCTTTTGCCAAGCGCTTTTGTAAAGGTCTAAAATGCGGTGCAGCATGTTGTTCGGCAATTAAGACTTCAATTTCGTTTTTGTCCAAAGCGGTGAAAATTTTGATATATTTTTCAGCATCGGCGTCGCTGACATTTAGCCAGAATTGATAGAATTTATATGGGCTAGTATAACGGCGATCCAACCACACATTGCCCGATTCGGTCTTCCCAAATTTTCCTCCATCGGCTTTCGTAATCAGCGGACAAGTTAAAGCAAAAGCATCCCCATTCACTTTTTTACGGATCAATTCCACGCCGGTAGTAATATTGCCCCATTGATCGGAACCGCCCATTTGCAATCGGCAACCGTATTTTTTGAACAAATAAAGGAAATCATACGCTTGAAGCAATTGGTAAGAAAATTCGGTGAACGACATACCGGCGCTTGACTCAGCGCCTAAGCGTTTTTTTACCGAATCTTTCGACATCATATAATTTACGGTAATGTGTTTTCCAACGTCGCGAATAAAATGAAGAAATGAATAATCTTTCATCCAATCGTAATTATTTACCAGAATCGCTCCATTAGCGCGATTGAAATCAAGAAATTTAGCTAATTGGACTTTTATCCCTTCTTGATTTTTTCGCAAAGTTTCTTCTTCTAATAAATTACGTTCCTGCGACTTCATTGATGGGTCGCCGATCATTCCGGTAGCTCCTCCTACCAAAACAATCGGGCGGTGGCCGGCGCGCTGGAAATGTTTTAGCATCATCACGCCTACTAAATGGCCAATATGTAGCGAATCGGCTGTCGGGTCAATACCTACATAAGCCGAAGTTATCTCTTTTTGGAGTTGTTCTTCTGTTCCGGGCGTCATATCGTGAATCATACCCCTCCATTTCAGTTCTTATACGAAATTCATCTATTTAAATTAATTAAAATTTTATTTTAAGAGTTAAAAAATAATAAAATATAAATTATACGTTTAATTTTTGGCTCAAGGGACAGGATCAAATCCATGTCCTCCATACGGACGACAGCGAAGGATACGTTTGATTGCCAGCCAACCTCCCTTCAGTGGCCCATATTTTTTGATAGACTGAAGAGCGTATTCCGAACACGTGGGCGAATAGCGGCAAGAAGCCGGTAACCAAGGAGAAATGCAAAGTTTGTAAAAATAGATGGGTAACAAGACAATAAAAATAATTACCTGCCTAAACTCTGTTTTCATTGCAATTTCTCTTTTAAGCTATTAAACGCCTTAATTAAAGCTACTTCTACTTCTTTGTAAGAAACCCGTTCGTTCCCCACAAACAAAAAAGCAATCAACAAACCCGTATCTTTGTTTTTTATCCATTCTAATGATCGTTTATTCAAGCGATATGCTTCCCGTATTAGTCGTTTTATATAGTTCCGGTCGACGGCATGTTTGAATTTTCTCTTAGGAACACTAACAAAAACCGCTACCTCTACTCCCGTAACCGGTCGCCTTTCCAAGTACACTATCCGCAAAGGAAAAACGATGAAAGAATTTCCTTGTGCGAATAAAAAATCAATTTCCTTCTGTAAGGAAATGCGTTCTTCTTTTTTTAAAGTGTGTTTGAAATTCAACGGTAAATTATTTCGATCCGTTTTTTGACAATTTCTTTAAATAATTTTCCAAAGCCGCCGTCATAGAAGGCGTTTCCTGACTGGGGGCTTCAATATCCAAACGCAAACCGGCGTCGCGAACCGCTTTGGCAGTTGTAGGTCCAAAAGTTCCTATCGCTGTCCCATTTTGATTGAAATTAGGGAAATTTTTTAATAAAGAAGAAATCCCTGCCGGAGAGAAAAAAAGCAAAACATCGTAATCGAAAGTTTCATTTTTCAGAAAATCATTACTTACCGTCTTATACATGATGGCTTTATTATATTTGATTTTCTTTTCATCCAACAAATGAGTCAAATCTTCTTTGTGAACATCCGACATAGGAACCAGAAAATTCTCTTTATTATGTTTATTAATTGAAATAATTAAATCTTCCATCTTGCTCGATTGAGAGAAAAAAATTTTTCGTTTCCTATAAACAATGTATTTTTGTAGATAAACAGCAATTGCCTCTGTGATGCAGAAGTACTTCATAGACTCAGGTATCTGTATCCTTAGTTCTTCCGCTAAACGAAAAAAATGATCAATGGCCGTTTTTGCAGTAAAAATAACGGCTGTATGATCTAATATGCTCACTCTCTGCGCCCTAAATTCTTTTGCACTTACCGGCTCTACTTTTATAAATGGTCGGAAAACAATCTGAACATCATACTTATCTGCAATATCATAATAAGGCGATTTCCCATTAATGGGCTCGGGCTGTGAAACAAGAATCTTCTTTATATTAGCAACCATAAATAAAAATATCCCTTTATACAATAAATAAATACTCCAATCCTTTGTACAAAAAATAAAGAGGAATTATTTCCTGGGCGCAAAGGTACAAAATAAAATAAAGCAAAAGTGTTTTACGAGGGAAAAATAACACGTAAATCTTGCGAAAAATAAGAATTATTATAAAAATAAAATAAATTGAGTAGAAAAAGCAACAAAAATAAAGAGTTTTTTCAATATAAAATAACAGTAGTGTTGGTAAAAATAAAATAAATCCACTTAAACAAATAATAGAAAAAAAGTAGTTGTTCCATTCCCGAAGATTTTCTTTTTGAAAAAAAATAGTTCCTATTATATTGTAAATAAGTGATTTATATAATAAAAAAACAAGGATGAGCATAGAGGTCTTAATTATAAACGGAAACATCTGCGAACCGATTTCATGCGAATATTCTTTTTGGAAAAGCAAGTAAGAAAAAAGATTAACAGAACATAAAACAATGGTTTGCAATCCTAATAGCAATTTGATTATAAGTTCATTCTTGATTTGTTCTGCAAAAATACTTTCCTTGTTTTTATTTCTCCAGAGACCTTTGAGCATTGTAGTTAATAATTTAGAAGCGTTGCTAATAATTTGGATAAAAATAAAAAACCAAACCAAAAAAAGAATAAATCCCCAATTTTGCAATTGTAATCTTTGAGAAATAGGCTCTTCCACAAAGAATTTGATAAAAAAAACAGGAGAAATAATCATTTCATTTATATATAACGTATTGTTTTATTACGGATTACCTTTCTGTGGAAAACCCAGTATAATATTAATAGCTTCTTGCGGGGTTTGAGCAACGAACCACAAGTTAGCCGGTTTTTCGGGGATGAATTGTTCTTTTTCCGCACGATTCAATAACGAAAGCAAATCGGAATAATAATTGTTTGTATTCAGTATGACAACAGTTTGAGAATACAATCCCAGCTGTTTCCATGCAATAATTTCCAATAATTCTTCTAAAGTTCCGATTCCCCCAGGTAATGCGATGCACGCATTTGATTTTTGAGCCATTAATTGTTTGCGGGGATGCATTCCCGAAGTAATGATTGTTTCGGTAAGAGCCGGGTGAATCCAAGCTTTGTCAACCATAAATTGCGGAATAATACCGGTTACTCTACCTCCATTAGCTATCACCGAGTCGGTAAGGGTCGCCATCAATCCTTTATTTCCTCCACCATTAATACAGGTAATCCCGTGTTGCGCCAACAACGTTCCCAATTCATGAGCCGCATCAAAATACACCGGCGCAATTTGGGAACTGGAGGAGGCGTAAACGGTAATTGTCTTTATTTTTTGTGTCATATTGTCGTTCGATTTAACAGAGCGAGTGCAAAATTAGCAATAAAATACAGCAATTCAGAGGAAAAAAAGTTAAATTTCGTATAGTTTCTATTTAAGGATATTTGTTTTTGAGCGACCATGTATTTCTATCAAAAAAATACTCCCGCTATTCTAAATGATTGGCGGGAGTATTTTCTTTACAAAGTTCCGCCTCGTTACACTTTGGTACGCCAGGCAGAGTGGGGGTTTGTTTTTTTCGGTCAATTTGGAATCAATTAAATATCGTGCTTATCATATTTGATGTTATCTCTCTTTCTGGTTTTATAATTAATGTATGCCGTCCAAATTATACTTCCTACATAAATAAATCCCAATAATGGCACTCCAAGCCAATATAACAAATTATAAAGGCTAGGACTCAATACTAATACTTTTTCATCTATTAATACATCAATAAATCGATTTACTGTACAAATAAACCACACGAGCAAGAATAAAGAACACCAATAGGCAATTCTACCATACTTGGAGGAAGAAAGAATTCTTTTTGCACCATTTAAATTGTAGTCTTTATTCAGAAAATGAAGAATTACAAACATTAATACGAGGCAAACTATGCCATTTATAGCAAGCCAATATTTTAGATCCATTTCTTTTTATTTTGAAAATTATTATTACCACCATCCAGCACCGCCACCTATACCGCCTACTAATGAACCGGAAATAGCGCCGATTGTTGCATCAGATTATTATCACACATAACAAAAAACAACATCGCAAATAACGCGCCAAATTTACCAAAATTTTTAATTAGTTTCATGATTTGAATTTTTTTTTGTTAAACTTAAAAATAAATTAATCTGCTTGCGAAAAATATGAAATTATATAAATTGGTATTATTCGGGCATCTCGTACAGTTAGCCATGCCCAAAGAATACGGTTTTCGAGGATTTATCAGGAAAAACTTGCCGATTATCCCCGAAACATTCAAACTCATTCTCCCTCAGGTGAAAAACGACTGGAAATACAAACCCGATGCAGGCGCATTGTGGCAGTTGAAAGTGGTTCATTTAGCTACTAATTGAAGGGCTTCAAAAACAAGAACTAATTTTTTCCCCGAAAGATGTCTGTAACGTAAATCATACAGTAGTGAATCAAAAAAACTACATCTTTTTTTATCTTCTTCTTTGTCTTTATTGTATAAATCTATTTCACGTTTATCATTCACTATTAGGTCATTTACTTTTTTATCAAGAAACTCAAAACCGCAAAATAGCGCAAATTTTAAATTGATTTCAAAAATTTCTTCTGATATATATCCTGCTGTTTCTTTTATTTGAATCGGACGAAATCGGACAAGCCATTTTATAGTATATGCTGCTTGTTTATGGGCATTAACCCATTTTGAACCTGAAAAGTCTTTATATTTATGAATGTCGTAATAATAAGATTTTATGGCACTTTTCAATAAAACATCATTTAGATAAACAGAATTCCGGGTATTATTGTCTCGTTTTTCAATAAAAAACTTGTTAAAATGCTCTTTTATGGTGTTCGTTCGTAGCTCCACTTTTTTTTGAATCACAGATGTTATCTCTTGTCTAAGCGCTTTTCGTTTAGTGTCAAGAGATTCTTCCTCTTGTATAATTTGCAGTTCTATGCTTGTATAATTACTCATTTTCACAATACATCCATATAATTATCTGCATTATACTTGGCTCTCTCGTCAAGTTCTTTTTTGGAGAATCTATACCCTGTATTAGAATTCGTTTCATCATTTATTTTGTCTATTGATGGGTCATAAGATATTTGCGGCATCTTTTTTGTCCGAAGATTTGTAACAAACCATCCTGTTGCCGTTAAAAGCATACATAATGAAAAAATAATACTGACAACTAATGTGTTCATAAATTACCTATTAATATAAATATTTTTTTATTGTTATGAATATTTTGAAAACGATGGACAGAACCACTGTCGTTGAAGTTATTATGATGAAATCTGTCAAATTCTTTTCGAAAGAAATGGCAATATTTCCGGTAATATATCCTAAAGAACTTGCAAAAATGAAACTTGTCATTGTTGAAGCAATGAAAAAAAATACCCAGAAGAAAATCCCGTATGCACTGCGGACTGTTCTATAATCTTGAAATAAACTAACTAATATTGTCAATCCCAAAAAGGTATAAATTCCATTTTTTAACAAGAAAATTAAAATGTCAGTTATATTATTTTGTACATCGGCGTTAAATTTACAAAATCCGTAAGCAAAAAAAAGCGGCAACAAAAAAGGTACCACTAAATTGATTAATAGCCAATCCAATGTATCAATAGTGATTTTTTTACCAATTTCCGATTCATTTTTCTTGTCATCTTTTAGGAGGATGCAAAGTTAATATTTTTTCTTAGAATATTGAACTTACAGAATATTTTTCTTGTCCGACATATTTATTTAGTACTTTCACAATGATGTATTTATGCCTATTTGATACAGGATTTCTATTGGTGCATATCTTGTTTATCGTCCCACTCGAAATCCTCTCTGCAATGTCTTCGGTTAACTTTGCAAGTTTCGTCTGAGTCAACCCTTCCTTATCCAATATTTCTTGTAATCTGTTTGGTTCAAATAATTTATTTTCCATTATCTACATATGTTTTTAATTTGACAAAGATAAGTGGAATAAATCAAATATCCAAATAAAAATATCAATTAAATCAAAAATAACTAATTATATCTGTATATTGCTAAAAAAATCCATGAATATCCGTAAATATCCATGAAAAGAATGGTATTTGCAGCTAATAATCATGCAGATTAGTTATTTTTCCGCAATATCAGCAACCCCAAGGTTAAAATGATAACAATGCTTGAAAAACAAGCGATAATACACAGATATCGCACAGGGGCTACCGTAATCGTGCTATGTGAACTATCTATCAGCTGTAAGACCGTCCATAAGGTTATAGCCGAGTATGAATCAACCTTATCGAGTTCGGAACCGGATTCCTCCTTAGTATCCGTTGACCACACAATCCCGTTATGAGAGTTCCAAACGAGGTCGTAGAGTTATTACCGGCAGTTTAAAAGATTTAATAGACGGCTGCTTGGAAAAGCACAAATTGGGACTGTTTGACTGCTTCTTTGCCTTGAAGGTACACGCTGTAAGCAAAAATCTTTTGAAAACCCGCTTCACCGGTCCGCTAATTTATTGAAATCGACAGCCAAGTACTTCTTGCAAAGGAATTTTACATATAATAGACTCCATCCAGGCAGTAAAATCGAAATATTTAAGCAATTGTTTTTCATATATATCGTTACGGATATTTTGAAGTTCGGGTTCGATTTTTTTCCACATTTTTTCTTTTTGATGGGGTAACATTCCTTTAATGGGTTTGTTTAAGAAATTAAGCATCAAATGTTCGACTTGATAGGCTTTTTCTATTTTCTCCAATTCTCTTTTTATAGAACGGCTCTCAAAACGAATAACATCTTCATTCCCAATCTCATACTGAATGATAAGATTTACCAGCCGGATTGTTCGGTACAAAGGAAAATCATAGAAGCTTTTTCCACGTATCATGATATTTTTCAATGTTTTTCGAGCAGTTTTGAAATTGTGGAGTCCAATATATATCAGCGTTATATATAACGATACTTCCGCTTGGCGGGCAAGATTCAGTTCGTTCAATTTCGTTAATACGGCATCATTGTTTTGTTTTAATAACTGTTCCGAACTTTTAAAGTCTCCCTTATCCAGCAATGGAAACAATTCGTAAAGAAAAATAAGGATTTTAACATTTGCTTGAAATTCAGAGGAATAATATCGGATGTTTTTTAGTTGTTCGATAAAATAAGTCATTTTTTCATAATTTTTTATACTTCTGAGATTATCCAATATGCCTTCCAAAACATATAAATAATAAAAAGGAGGATTGGTCCAAAGATGCTTGTTGATTTCGAAAAGTTGATTCAATTCATGGTAAGAGTGTATGGCTGATTTATAATCTCCAACATGAATCAGATAATTCGATTGGAACAATTGGTGTAGTTTTTTTGTTTCGAAGTTGTCGACACTAGATGAGTTAATAATACTTATTTCACTGATTACCAAATCAATAAGGGAATTTTTCTGCTTTTTCGATCGGATATTTCCTTTGTATATTATTCGATGTTTCAGCAGTTCAAACAACGACGATTGTTCATTTATTCTCCTGATATTTTTTAGAACTTCATTAACTTTAAAATGCAAGTTCAGTAATTCTGTTTCCGAAATATTCGGCAAGTTGACAAACAATAAATATTCCAGTTCAAGCCGTGAAGCATACAGCAACGCGTAATAATTTTCCATCCGGGCAGCTTTTTCCTTAATATATTTAAGCATATCGAAGGCTTCTTCATACAATGCTTTTTCGAATAATATTTTTGCTTTCAGTATATTAAGAAACAGGAAATAATGATTATCTTGATTCTCCCGCAAAGATAATAAGTTGTTTAATAATAATTTATATAGATAAGATACGGCAATATTGAAATTTGCATTTTTCCGCCGCTCCTCAAATTTCGTTTTCAAGTCTTGCAATGAAATATTTTTTTCTTTCTCAATGATATCGTACAATACAATATAATCGGTGGTTTTCCTATTTTTCCTGAATGTTTTTTTCTCGGTTTTCGAGAGAGAGCTAACCAGCAAAACAAGGGCATCTGCTTTTAACATGATATTTGTTATTAAATGTATACCGGTAAAGGTAATACAATTATTCTAAATATAAAAATATCTAATTTTAAAATAATTATATATCAAATATTTATGAAAACTAATTAATTATTTATCAATCATTGCAATTATTATTTCTGATGATTTTTTGAAATTTTTTGAAAATAAATGTTTATACATTTGCTTAAAATTTAGAAAAATACATCTAATTCAATAATAGCATGAAAAAAATTGTAGTTATTGGTAGTTCTAACACAGACATGGTGATTAAAGCAGACCGGCTGCCTGTACCGGGCGAAACCATTATCGGCACTCAATTTATGATGAATCCGGGCGGAAAAGGAGCTAATCAGGCTGTTGCAGTAGCCCGTATGGGAGGGAAGGTTTCATTCATCACAAAAACAGGAAACGATCTTTTCGGGAAACAATCCGTCGAGTTATATAATGTGGAAAACATCGGAACGGATTATATATTTTCCGACATGAGAGCTCCATCGGGAGTAGCATTAATATCGGTCGACGCTTTCGGGGAAAATTGTATTTTGGTTGCACCCGGAGCAAACGGTACGCTATCGATTAATGATATTGAGAAAGCCCGGAGCGAGATTGAAAATGCCTGTATTTTATTGATGCAACTTGAAATTCCAATGAAAACCGTGGAGTATGCTGCGGAAATTGCTGCAGCCAAAGGCGTAAAAGTTATTCTTAATCCGGCTCCGGCACAAGTGCTTTCGAGTAATTTGCTGAAAAATCTCAATATTATTACGCCCAATAAAAACGAGGCGGAGTTATTAACCGGAGTAAAAGTAACAGATTGGGCTTCAGCACGGGATGCAGCCAATATAATTAGTTCCAAAGGAATAAATACAGTTGTAATTACCTTAGGATCGAAAGGGGCCTTTATAAAAGAAGGAGACCAATATCATGAAATTGAAGCGGAAAAAGTAAAGGCTATCGATACAGTTGCTGCCGGCGACACTTTCTGCGGAACTTTGTGCGTTGGTTTATCGGAAGGTATGACTGTCGTTGAAACAGTGAAACTGGCGTGCAAAGCTTCGGCAATTACCGTAACGCGCATGGGCGCTCAATCGTCGATACCATACAGGAAAGAAGTGATGTGAATTGACAATAGAATTAAACTTTAAATCTTTAAATATCATGTTCATTGTAAGTAATTATCCGTTAGCAATTATTTTTTGCTTTATTACTATGCTTTGCTGGGGTTCTTGGGGCAATACTCAAAAATTGGCAGGCAAAATATGGCGTTATGAATTGTTCTATTGGGATTATGTGATTGGGATTCTGCTGTTTTCACTAATCTCAGCTTTTACTTTAGGCAGCATTGGTTCCGAAGGACGCAGTTTTCTTCCCGATCTCGCACAAGCAGAATGGGGAAATATCGGAAGCGCTTTCTTGGGTGGAATTATCTTTAATGCGGCAAATATCCTTTTGTCGGCGGCGATAGCGATTGCAGGATTGTCGGTGGCCTTCCCTGTTGGTATCGGTCTGGCACTGGTTTTAGGTGTTATCATTAATTATGCGGGGCAAAAAACCGGCGATCCTCTTTTGCTGTTCGGCGGCGTGGCGCTGGTAACGGTTGCTATCGTTCTGAACGCCATAGCGTACAACAAGCAAGCTAAACAAGCAAAAAAGGTACCGTCCAAAGGCATTATTCTTTCACTGATAGCTGGGATATTGATGTCGTTCTTCTATCGTTTTGTTGCTGCTTCGATGGATTTGACCAATTTTGTCAATCCTGAGGCGGGGAAGATGACGCCCTATACGGCAATGTTCATTTTTGCTTGCGGTATTTTCGTCAGCAATTTCATTTTTAACACCATTGTAATGAAAAACCCTTTTAAGGGAAGGCCTGTATCTTACGGCGAATACTTCAAGGGTGATTTGAAGATACACTGGGTAGGCGCATTAGGTGGTCTTATTTGGGGCTTAGGAAACGCTTTTAATCTGATTGCAGCAGGAAAAGCAGGTGCAGCTATTTCTTACGGATTAGGACAAGGAGCAACGCTTGTGTCGGCTTTATGGGGCGTATTTATTTGGAAAGAATTTAAGAATGCGCCTCAAGGTACAAGCGCTTATTTGTATCTGATGTTTCTGTTGTTTTTGAGTGGAATAGGATTGATTATTGCAGCCGGAATATAAATTTTTGAATTAACTAATTTAACATTTCTTATGAAAAACAAAACTTTCTCCATAATGTTGCTTTTGTTGTTATGTTTAAGCAATATACAGGCTCAAGATAGAGCAAAATCGGTTCAGGGTGATAAGGTCCGTATCAGCGGAATGATTACCGACGAGAAAGGCGAACCACTTACAGGGGTTACGGTTTCGGTGAAAGGAAGTGCTTATGGGACAGTAGCAGATATGGATGGAAAATATTCGATTGAAGTTCCTGCAAAATCTTCATTAACATTCAATTATATTGGATTTACCGAAGTAACGGAACTGATAGACGGACGAACGGAAATTAATGTAATCATGAAAGACGAAACAGCAGCACTCGCCGATGTTATAGTTGTCGGTTACGGAATGCAGAAAAAAGTGAGTATAGCAGGTTCCATTTCCTCCATTGAACCCAATGAAATTTCCCGTATGGCAACCACTTCGGTAACAAATGCTATTTCAGGACGTATTCCAGGTATCATTACCCGCCAAACTTCGGGAGAACCGGGTTTTGATGCAGCTCAAATCTATATTAGAGGGATGTCTTCGTGGGTGGCAAATAGTCCTTTAATACTTGTGGATGGGGTAGAAAGAGACATCAATGCGGTAAATCCGGCAGATATCGAAAGTTTTTCCGTATTAAAGGATGCTTCAGCGACAGCCGTATATGGTGTAAAAGGTGCTAATGGCGTAATCCTTATCAATACAAAGCGGGGAAAATCGGGTAAACCGTTGATCACTCTCCGTTCCGAAGCCGCTGTATTGAATAGTTTGTCGCAACGCAATTATATAGACGGTTATGAATATGCGCTATTGATGAACGAGGGTAAAAAAAATTCGGGTGTTACCGCCGGATTGTGGACGGATGAGGAACTTGAAAAATACAGAACCCATTCCGATCCCTATCTTTATCCCAATGTGGATTGGGTAAGCGAAGTATTGAAACCTGTTTCTATACAAAGCATCAACAATCTCAGCGTATCAGGTGGAAACGATATTGTTCGCTATTATGTCAATGTCGGCTATTCATATCAAAGCGGTATATATCGCCAAGATCCCGCCAATGCTTTTAATACAAATGCCGCCGTCAACCGCTATAATTACCGTTCGAATGTCGATATCAACCTGACTAAAGATTTAACGATCGATCTGGGCGTAAGTGGCGTGATTGACGACCGCAATTACCCCGGAGCAGGAGCCGCCGGTATTTTAGACGGGCTGCGCGATACCGGACCGATTGCTTTTCCAAAACTTAATCCCGATGGTTCGATTGCCGGAATTAATATGTATATTGGTTCCAATCCTTGGGGACAGGCGACACAAACAGGTTACTCAGACGAGCATTTAGCCACTATTCAATCCACATTCGGAGCCAAATGGGATTTGTCTTCGCTTGCAACAAAAGGATTGTCCGTAAAAGCACGCTTTTCGTTCGATTTCTATCATGCCAATAAGGCGCTTCGCTACAAAGTTTTCGGAGTAAAAGAATATTTGGGAAAAGATGAACAGGGCGATGATAGGTATAATATTATTCGGGAAGACCAGGCATTGGGTTATAGTATTGAGCAAAATTCGCATCGTTCGGTATATCTGGATTTGGGCCTGAACTACGACCGCACTTTCGGCGATCATTATGTTTCGGGCTTGCTTTTATTCAATCGGCGCAGTTACGACAATCTTTCGGCAGGAACTACGATTGCCAATCTGCCGGCACGAAATCAAGGAATAGCCTCGCGCGTTACATACAATTACCTGCAACGTTATTTCCTTGAATTTAATGCCGGTTATAACGGCTCCGAAAATTTCCCAAAAGGAAAACGAATGGGTTTCTTCCCTGCCGTTTCGATGGGATGGTTACTGTCCAACGAAAGTTTTTGGAATCAGAACTTTTTCATTTCGAACTTAAAACTTCGCGCTTCACACGGAAAGGTCGGAAATGACCAAATTGGCGGCGCTCGTTTCCTGTATCTGACTTCAATGAATAAAAACAATTGGGACCAATATGCCGTTTGGGGAACCGACCATATCGGAGAACAAAGTGTTACCGAAGCACAGATGGGTTACAATAATGTTACTTGGGAAACTGCTGTCAAAACTAATCTTGGCTTTGATTTGGGCTTGTGGAAAAACAGGATTACTTTACAAGTCGATTTTTTCAACGAAAATAGGAAAGGGATTCTTATTCAACGGCAATCAGTGCCTGCAGCTGCCGGCTTTCAGGGAGCAAGTATCTTGTATGGCAATCTGGGTGCAGCCAATAACAAGGGCATGGACGGTTTGATAGAAATCAAACACCGTACTTCGTCGGATATATTCTATTCGTTCCGTGTTAATATGACTTATGCCCATAACGAAATCACCCAAAACGATAAACCTGAACCATTATATCCGAATCTGTCGGAACTGGGGTATCCGATAGGGCAAGGTTTCGGAATGGTAGCGCTCGGCTTTTTTGAAACCCAGGAAGAAGCCTATAATTGGTTAGACCAGAGTGCATTGGGAGGACTTCCGGGACCCGGAGATATCAAGTACAAGGATGTAAATGGAAATGGTGTAATTGATTTAAGCGACACCGCTCCCATCGGCTATCCGCGAGTACCCGAATTGATGTTTGGATTTGGAGGAACGATTGAATATAAAGGAGTTGACTTCAGCGCATTTTTTTCGGGAGCTGCAAATACCGGCATTTTCTTCGAAGGCAGATCTTTCTACCCTTTCGCCAGCGGTATGGGCTACTTTAATATTTACCAGGAATACTACGACCACCGCTGGATGCTTGGCGCCGATAACAGCAAAGCCAAATACCCGCGTGTGATTGACGGTCCCAATGTTCAGACCAACCGCCGCTCCACAGTTTGGCTGAAAGATGCAAGTTATTTACGACTCAAAAATGTAGAGATCGGATATACTTTGCCTAAAAACTGGGTAAAAGCTGCCGGATTATCCGGTTTAAGAGTATTTGTGAATGGAACAAACCTATATACATGGGATAGAATAAATAATACGATCGATCCTGAGTCGGACAATGGGTACCCCATTCAACGCGCATTCAATTTAGGTTTATCAATTAATTTTTAAAATTATAGTAAGTTATGAAAAAGATAATATATTCCCTGGTTATTGTGCTCGGTTTGTCGTTTTTTTCATGTGAAGATTTTTTGGATAAAGCGCCGGATCAAGATTTAGACATTGAGCAAACGTTTGCGAACTATCATTATGCATTGTTATTTCGCAACGGCGTATACTACAATCTGCCTTGGGAACTGGTTTTTACAAACGATTGGGGACACAATCCCTTTGTATTTGCTTCCGACGAAATGGACGACTCTCATCCCGAAGGCGTATTTGCTTATTTAATGAATCAAGGTGCATGGTCGGCTGATAATGTGCCGCAAGATATTTGGAATTTTGCCTATCAAGGCATCCGTAAAACCAATATCTTTCTGGAGCATATCGACAAAATACCCATGTCTGATGAAGATGAACGTGAACGTTGGCGGGGAGAGATGCATTTTTTAAGAGCGTTTTTTCACTTCGGATTATTGCGTATTTACGGACCACTTAATTACGTGGATAAATCGTATGCAATGGACGCAGACTTCATGGAATTGATGAAACGTATTCCGCTGGATGAATATATCGGACATATTTTTGATGATTTGGCGAAAGCCGAGAGTTTGTTACCCATGAGATTAAATGCGCAAGAGATGGGTAAATTGGCGGGAATACCCACTAAAGCATCGTGTATGGCCATGAAAATGAGGATTTTGCTCTATCGTGCTTCTCCTTTGTGGAATGGCAATGAAGATTATGCGGATTTCAAAAATGCCGAAAATCAGAATCTATTTCCCGCTTACGATGCAAACCGATGGAAAATAGCTGCCGATTATGGGAAGCAAGCTATTACGACGATAGAAGCTGCAGGATATAAGCTCTATCATGCAGTAAGCAACGACCCCATGGAAAATTACCGCGATATTTTTATGGATGATTTCAATGATGAAGTTTTGTTTGCAAAAAATTTCAATAATTGGGATTGGCCAGAACGTTGTGCAAATCCTACAGGTATGGGCGGATGGGGAGCTTGCAGCCCTACACAGGAATTAATCGACGCTTACGAAATGGAAAACGGCTCTACACCCATTGTAGGATATAATGCCGACGGCTCTCCCCTTATTAATCCGGAATCGGGATACAGGGAAACAGGAATATATAATCAGGATCATCCTAAAGGCTATCACCTGAAGGGTATTTTTTATATGTATGCCGGACGCGAACCGCGTTTTTACGCAACCATCAATTACAACAATGCCTATTGGAAAACTCGCCGCCTTAATTTCCTGAAAGGAGAAACCGACGGATTTAAAGGAGGACCGGATTATACAACTACCGGTTACATGATGCGCAAATTCCTGGATGAAAAAGGAGTAGATATCCTACAAGGACGGTTTAGCAACAAAACATGGATTTATTACCGTTTAGGTGAACTGTATTTAAACTATGCCGAAGCGCTGAACGAATCCGATGGGCCGGTAGGCGATGTGTATACCTATGTAAATGCAATCCGCAACCGTTCGGGTTTGCCCGATTTGAAAAACGGATTGGATAAAGAGCAAATGCGTGAAAAAATCCGTCACGAACGGCAGGTTGAGTTGGCCTTTGAAACCCATCGCTATTTTGATTGCCATCGATGGAAAATCGCACACCTTACCGACAACCGGGAAATACACGGAATGGATATCAATGCGAATGTAGCGGCGTCTTTTTACAAACGTACATTAGTCGAAAAAAGAGTGTTTGAAACTCCTAAGCACTATTTGTGGCCGATTCATCAGTCGGAAATAAACAAAGCTCCTACGATCTATATTCAGAATCCCGGCTGGGTAACTAGCGGAAATTAAATATCGTTTATCCACTATTTTAATAACTATTTTTTAACTCTATTTTATAATTATTTTAATTCTATTTCTCATGAAAACAACAAGAATTTTTACTCCATTAGTATTGATGCTATTAGCAGTAAGCATTTCCGGTAATTTGAATGCACAAGCCGTACCGGTACCTGTATTAGAACCCGGCCATACTTGGCATTACGAAACAAATGCCGATGGTACGCAAAGCATTGAAGAGGTTGACATATCGACTGTGCCGGGAGGTATAGGCGTACAGACTGTCAGTGTGTTTAAACACACTTCATTCGATGTTTCATGGGACCAATGGTGGTGGTGTGCAGCCATTGCTTTCCAGACGGATCCCGTTGATATTACCGAAGAAACAAAAACGCTTAAAATGAAAGTTTTCAGCGAAACATTAACGAAATACTATATTATAGCCAAACAAGCGGATGAACAAACCATTATAACGATAGAGAATTTTCCGGTAGAGCCAAACAAATGGAATACCGTCGAAGTCGATCTATCCTCTTTTGCCGGTCATAACATCGGAAAATTTGAGCTTGTACCCGGATTACCCGGCCAAACGATTTATTTTTATCCGTATTTTGAAGATCCCACACCGAAAACTAAAATTGCAGAAGTAGTATCCCCATTGGTTACTATGGACGAGTCATTGCTTACCTTCTCGTCAAACAATCCTGATGCCACTTCTATTTCGATTATAGATACCACCGGTTTGGATGTACCCGTACCTGTTTCGGATAAAATATTCAAAATCCATACGAATGACATTGCCGGTTGGCAATTCTGGTGGAACATCGGTATTTCGCTCAATGATGCGGAAGTGGTTCCCGAAGACGAAAGCACAGTTTTGGTTGCTCAAGTTAAAAGTCCTAACAGTCAATTTATTATCATGCAATTTGCAGATGATGATACGCTGCTGAATACTGCGTACAATTGGGGAACTCGCGATATTGTTCCCGATGAATGGAATGAAATCGTAATGGATTATATTTCCCCGCATAGAGGCTGGTCTTTCCTGAAAAGAATCGAAATGGCCGCTTACGTTGCAAACATCGATGCGTATATTTATTTCTATTGGGCGAAAAAAGACAATGAAGCAGCTATCAAAAGGTTGAAGCCGTTACAAAAGAATGTCAAAATTGCCGGTAATCAAATCGTAGTAGAAGGGGTGGCGGATATTAAACAATACACTGTAACCGGAGCATTGGTAAACACAAGCAGTAAAGGTTCCGTCCCTGCTTTGGACGGTCTGAACATCATCGTGGCCGACGGCATTGCCTATAAAGTTTTATATAATCGTAAATAAGCTGTTGTTTTTACGAGCTTGTCCGCAAAAAAAGCTATTCTTTTTGTGGACAAGCTTTTAATCCATTGTTAAAGTCAATTATTCATGAAAACAATAGTTCGTTATAAAACACCACAAGTCTTTATAAGGAATATACAGTTAAAATTGTTTGTAATTAATTATAATAAAAACAGATAAATACATGAAAAAAGTAATTTTATGCATATTGTGTACAATATTCTGCGCTACGGGAATAGCCCAAGAGCAGGCTAATTTGCCGGTAAAAAAAGTGTATGTCATTTTCAAAACACATTTCGACTTGGGGTATACCGACCTGTCCTCAGCGGTAGAACAACAGTATATCAAAAACTTTATTCCCAAGGCTATTGATCTTGCCGAACAGTTGCGTGCGGAAGGCGGTAAAGCCAGATACGTATGGACAACAGGCACATGGCTTATTGATGCTTATCTCCGGCAAGCGACCACCCAGGAAGCGCAAAAACTCGAAAAAGCCATCGAAAGAGGCGATATTGTCTGGAATGCAGCGCCCTATACGATTCAGTCGGAATCAGTCAGCAAAGACCTGTTTGAAGGGATGTTGAGCTTATCCGGACGCTTGGATGCAAGGTATGGAAAAAAGACCATTGCCGCTAAAATGACTGATGTGCCCGGACATACGCGCAGCATCATAAGCCCGTTGTATGATGCCGGTATTCAATTCCTCCATATTGGAGTCAATAATTGCAGCACCATTCCTGCTGTTCCTTACTTATGCAGATGGCGGAATACCGACGGCAAGGAAATTATCCTTATGTATCAAAGTGATTATGGTACCGAAAGCGTATTGCCGGATGGACAAACCGTGCTTTCGTTTAATTTTACGGGCGACAATAATGGGCCTCATACGGATAAACAGGTCAGGGCGATTTTTGCTGATCTACAACAACGCTATCCGCAGGCGGAAATAATAACTACTTCGTTGAACGATGTAGCAAAGGAACTGCAAAAAATGGCCGCTAAACTACCGGTTCTGACCTCGGAAATAGGCGATACGTGGATTTTCGGTTATGCAAGTTCACCACTTGCTATGGCTCGCTATCGGGCATTAATGCGCTTGTACTCAGAATGGTTAAAAAATGGGAAATTAGACGGGAAAAGTGATACGGCTGTTAATTTCGCCGTTTTACTCGGATTGTTTGCCGAACATACCTGGGGTATCGACCATTGGGTTCATCTCAAAAATTGGGATAAATATGACTTGGAAATTTTTAACGCTTCACGCAATTTACCGGAATTACGATTTGCGGAAAAATCATGGTGCGAAAAAGCCGGCCGTATTGACGAAGCTCTTGCTTTGTTGCCTGACCATTTAAAACAGGAAGCCATTGAAATTCTGAACCCAATCGGACAGGTCGCTCCTTGGGAAACCGCTAAAAACGACAAAGTGAAACTCTTAAGTTGGGATGGCTCAATGCGCTTTTCGTATAATGGCGCCGAATGTGTGTTGGGACAGATAGCCTATCAAACCTATTCGTCAGACGATTATGAGCAATATATTAAAGACTACAATGTAAGAGAAAGATGCGGCGGACTCGCCTATTATTTTACTAAACCCGGGTTGGAACATACAAAAGCCCGGAGTGTAACCATCGTTGCCCGGAACAGTAAAGCATTTTCCCGGAAAACGGGGAAAAACGAGATGATCAACTGCCTGTTGTCTTTTCCTCCGGACAAGCGGATTGATTCAAGAGTATTGCCCCAACAGGTTTACAGTCAATATATTGTTTCTCCGGACGGGAAAAGTGTGGAAGTGACGGTTTCACTGTTGAATAAGCCTGCCGTTCGCTTTCCCGAAGCTTATTGGATATCCTTTTTCCCTTCGGATATAATCTCTATATTTGCCGATAAAATGGGTATGCC
Source organism: Dysgonamonadaceae bacterium (assembly GCA_031275735.1). Classification (GTDB taxonomy): domain Bacteria; phylum Bacteroidota; class Bacteroidia; order Bacteroidales; family Azobacteroidaceae; genus Azobacteroides. The sequence continues at coordinate 3,846 of JAISOJ010000035.1, read as the reverse complement.
GGTCGATGTGACGGATGTGGCAAGCGGAGGCAATCGTCAAATGCACGCTATAGATAACTACGTTGACATAGTTACAGGAAAAGGTACTATTCGCATAACGAGTTCGGATGCACCGGTAGTATCGGTGGGTGAGCGCAGGGCAATGAACTATTCGCTTTATTATCCGGACATTAATTCCGGAATCCATTTTTGTCTGTTCAATAATTTGTGGACAACTAATTTCAACGCATGGTGGGAAGGAAGTTTGTCTTATCGTTTTAAAATAGAATATTTAGCAAAATAACTTACAGGATATGAAACTACATAAAAATTTATTCAGTCTGATTGTTTTCCTGGTATTTGCAGCAATAAGTTACGCTCAAAACGGGAAACAAATAAAAATGAGTAAAAGCGAGTTGAAAAATAAGATCAAAGGAGGTTGGGCGGGACAAACCATCGGAGTAAGCTACGGCAGTTATACGGAATTCCGGTATAATGGTACATTTATACAGGATTATCAACCGATTCCCTGGCGCGAAGGATATGTGAAAGAACTCATGTATTCATGGCCGGATCTGTTCGACGATATTTACATGGATTTAACTTTTGTGAACGTTTTAGAAAAACAGGGAATAGATGCACCGGTCGATTCTTTTGCCAACGCATTTGCATACGCCGGTTATAATCTCTGGCACGCCAATCAGGCTGCAAGATACAATATCATTCAGGGAATAAAACCGCCTCTGTCGGGCCATTGGCTCAATAATCCTCATGCAGATGATATTGATTATCAAATCGAAGCCGATTTTGTAGGCTTAATGAATCCGGGCATGCCTAATTCGGCATCTACTGTCAGCGATAAAATAGGGCACATTATGAACTATGGCGATGGCTGGTATGGCGGCGTATATGTAGGGGCTATGTATAGCCTTGCATTTGTTTCGAATAACACTGATTACATTGTTTCCGAAGCTCTGAAAACAATACCGGCTCAGAGTAGATTTTATCAATGTATTAATGACGTAATCAAATGGCATAAAAAATATCCCGACGACTGGAAGCAGACGTGGTTTGAAATCCAAAGGAAATGGTCGGAAGACGTAGGATGCCCCGAAGGCGTTTTTGTTCCGCTTGATATCGATGCCAAAATCAATGCTGCCTACATTGTGTTAGCTTTATTGTACGGTCGGGGTGACTTTACCCGGACACTGGATATTGCTACCCGCGCCGGACAGGATTCGGATTGTAATCCTTCTTCCGCCGGAGGTGTTCTGGGAACAATGATAGGTTACGACAAAATACCGGAATACTGGAAAAAAGGCTTGCGAAGCGCCGAAGATATTGATTTTAAATATACAGACTTGTCGCTTAATAAAGTGTATGATATCAGTACGAAACATGCACTGAAAATGATAGAACGAAACGGCGGTGAAGTAGAAGATGAACATGTTATCATACACACTCAAAAACCTCAAACCCTACGATTGGAGCAGGCATTCGAAGGCTTGGTTCCGGTATTGAAACAACCGTTTTGGCGAAATAATTTTACCAAAATCGAATTTGAATTGGAAGGAACAGGATTCGCTTTGCGAGGCGAAGCTATACGAAAATCGGAAAATTCGCCTCATTATGTGTTTGACGCTACTTTGTATATCGATGGAATAGAAGTGGAAAAGGCAAAGCAATACACTGACTACCGTTTACGCAGATGCGATCTCTTTTGGAAATATAATTTGCCGCAGGGAAATCACAAAGTGACAATAGTCGTCGAAAATCCACATTCCGATTATGAGTTGAGAACTTATGATTATGTGGTCTATCAATAAAAATCACTACTAAAATAAATCTATTGAGATATTATTTGACCAAAATTTCCGGAAAAATTTTTAGGGCGACCCATTGTCGAAGTCAGGAATTGCAAGGTAGATGTAGGAGAAATATCTCAAATATGAAAAAATATATGAAAAAAAACACTATTTTTGCAGTTTAATTATAAATTGTTATTATGTCATTTGATTCGTATAAAGTAGCAGATATTCATTTAGCCGCTTTCGGGCGCAAGGAAATCGAAATCGCCGAACATGAAATGCCGGGTTTGATGAGCCTGCGTTCTAAATATGCAAAAGAAAAACCGTTGAAAGGAGCTCGTATTACCGGTTCTTTGCACATGACTATTCAAACAGCCGTTCTAATCGAAACATTAGTTGAATTGGGTGCAGACGTTCGGTGGGCAAGTTGTAATATCTTTTCTACGCAAGACCACGCCGCAGCCGCTATTGCTGCGGCAGGCATCCCCGTATTTGCATGGAAAGGCGAAACTTTAGAAGAATATTGGTGGTGTACCGATCAGGCGCTTTGTTTTCCCGAAGGTAAAGGACCTAACTTGATTGTAGATGACGGAGGCGATGCTACCCTTTTGATTCATTGGGGGTATAAAGCCGAAAAAGATGCTTCTTTCCTTGCAAGGAAAGGCAGCAATCACGAAGAACAGGTTATTTTGGATACTTTGGATAAAATACTAAAAGAAGATAATACCCGTTGGCACAGGATTGTTTCGGAATTAAAAGGCGTTTCAGAAGAAACTACAACCGGCGTCCACAGGCTTTACCAAATGCTTGAAAAAGGCGAATTATTAGTTCCCGCCATTAACGTTAACGATTCGGTTACCAAATCCAAATTTGACAACCTGTATGGTTGTCGGGAATCGTTAGCCGACGGAATTAAGCGGGCTACCGATGTAATGATTGCCGGAAAAGTAGTCGTAGTACTCGGTTACGGAGATGTAGGAAAAGGATGCGCCAGATCTATGCGTGCATACGGCGCCAGAGTCCTGGTCACGGAAATCGACCCGATTTGCGCATTACAGGCTGCTATGGAAGGGTTTAAAGTGACGACTATGGAAAAAGCAGTAAAAGAAGGAAATATTTTTGTTACTACAACCGGTAACCGGGATGTAATCAGAATCGACCATCTGGAACAAATGAAAGACCAAGCAATCGTCTGTAACATAGGTCATTTTGATAATGAAATCCAAGTAGACAAATTGATTCGGTACCCCGGTATCCGGCATACCAATATCAAGCCGCAGGTCGATAAATATACGTTTCCCGCTGGAAATTCCATTTTTTTACTGGCAGAAGGCCGTTTGGTTAATTTGGGTTGCGCAACCGGTCATCCCTCGTTTGTAATGAGTAACTCGTTTACTAATCAAACTTTAGCTCAAATTGATTTATGGAAAAACAATTATAAAGTCGATGTTTATCGTTTGCCGAAGCATTTGGACGAAGAAGTTGCCCGTTTGCATCTGTCTAATATAGAAGTGGAATTAACAAAATTAACTCCCGAACAAGCCGAATATATTGGAGTCAAAATAGAAGGACCCTATAAATCCGATCACTATCGGTATTAAAGAAGTTACCTATGTTGTCGGAATTTTAGTTTATTTCGGTCCGCATACCTGTTCATGTCGGATGTAATAACGGTTTCGCCTTCGGTTAATCCTTCTTTTACCTCTACATAATTGTAACTGCTTTCGCCCAGCACGACTTTTCTTTTTTGCGCTTCATTATCCTTAACGACCCACAGTTCGTATTCCCCTTCTCCCGTGTAATAGGAACGGTTGGCTATCCGCAAGGCGTCTTCCCGAATCGCGCTGATTACATAAACATCGACCTTGAGACCGGAACGCAGCAGTTCATTCTCGTTATCGTCCAGTAAAACCGTAAAATTGATGACGCCGTTTTTGACAGAAGGAACAATGTTTCCTACCGCTCCGGTCAATTCCTTATTGGCAATTTTAACAATTACCCTGTTGCCTGAAAACACCTTATTGCCGTAACTGTCCGAAATTTCCGCTTCTATCTTGTA
>JAISOJ010000114.1 GCA_031275735.1 Dysgonamonadaceae bacterium | reverse complement strand
GAAGAAGAAGAAGAAATACTTCCTGTATTATAACAGTTGCTAATGCTACTTGAAGAGGCATAGCCGCAAATTCCGCCAGAATAAGAAGAAGAATAATAAGAAGAAGAAGAAGAAATACTTCCTGTTACGCCCAGATTTTTAACCGTAGCGCTGTAAATGTAGCCAAAAACGCCCGCATAGGTAGTAGTTGTATTGATATTTACAGTTATCGAATGTCCGCCGCCATCAAAAGTACCGTAGAATGGATAACTACTGTTACCGACAATAGTAGTAACCTCATCGGTAATATCCTGTGTCAACAAGAAATACTTACTGATAGAATAAGCGGTATTACTGTTTACAGCCGTCGCCAGCGCCTCCATATCTGCTTTGGAAGAGATACGATAGGGATCGGCTTCCGTGCCGGAGCCGCCGGAGTAGGATTGGGCGGCTCCGGTCAGTACGCAAAAGGCGCAAAAGATTGAAAATAAGATTGATTTGTTCATGATTATTTGTTTGAGTAATCATTTTTTGAAAAACAAAAAATTACAACTGCAAATGTAGATAATTTTTTTAAAATTTTACGTATAAAGAAACAAAAATATAGACAAAAGGCAAATAAATCCCATTCAAAGTCGAAATGGATGGAATGAATATAAAAATGAGTTAAAAGTCCAATAATCAACAGCGCAGGACGCTGTCTTGCGAAAGGAGCAGCGATTTGAGTTGAAAAATCGACGTAGTCAAATGCTCCCATTAATTTGTTTTTTGCTTAACTAATATTTACCTTTGTCACCAGAAAAAGAACGGTTATAACGGAACAAAAAATTTAATAAATCAAAAGAAAAACATGAAACAGGAAATGAAAATAAAAGACCTGGAGACGGTTGTCGTCCGGTTTTCCGGCGACTCGGGAGACGGTATGCAATTAGTCGGGACTATTTTCTCCAACCTTTCCGCCGAATTAGGAAACGAAATCATTACCTTTCCCGATTATCCGGCTGAAATACGCGCCCCTCACGGTACATTGAGCGGCGTTTCCGGATTCCAAATGCAATTAGGCGCTAAAAACGTGTTCACACCCGGCGATAAAGCAGACGTTTTAATCGCTATGAACCCGGCCGCATTAAAAGTCAACGCTCAATTCCTAAAACCGGATTCGGTCGTCATCATCGATACCGATTCTTTTCAGACGTCCGATCTGGAAAGAGCCTTGTTTACCACCGGCGATCCGTTCAAAGAATTAGGCTTAACTTCCGTTCAAGTAGTAGCCGCCCCCATTACGCAAATGTGTAAAGATTGTCTGGAAGGAATTGCCGACAATAAGCAGGCGCTTAAAAGCCGGAATATCTTAGCATTAGGATTAGTTTGCTGGTTGTTTAACCGTCCTTTGAAAATTGTGGAGAAACTGTTAACGGAAAAATTCAAAAAGAAACCGGACGTTTTGAAAGCCAATTTATTAGTCTTGCAAGCCGGATTCAACTATGGACACAATATACATGCTGCGGTTTCCACTTACCGTATCGAAACGACTTCCCATAAAAAAGGTTTTTATACCGATATCAACGGCAATAAAGCTACGGCTTACGGCTTAATCGCCGCCGCCGAAAAAGCCGGATTGCCTTTGTTTTTGGGTTCGTATCCGATTACTCCGGCGACCGACATCATGCAAGAACTCGCTGTTCACAAAGAATTAGGCGTAAAGGTGATGCAAACGGAAGACGAAATCGCCGGCATCTGTACGGCTATCGGCGCTTCTTTTGCCGGAAACTTGGCGGCAACAAGCACTTCCGGTCCGGGCTTAGCTTTAAAAAGCGAAGCCATCGGATTGGCTGTAATGGCCGAAATTCCTTTGGTAGTCATCGACGTACAGCGTGCCGGCCCTTCGACGGGAATGCCTACCAAAAGCGAACAAACCGACTTGATGCAAGCGCTTTACGGACGAAACGGCGAAAGCCCCGTAGTAGTTATCGCCGCCCTTTCTCCGACCGACTGTTTCGATTCGGCTTTCCGGGCGTCCAAGATCGCTTTGGAACACCTGACTCCAGTCATCTTATTGACCGACGGTTATATCGCCAATGGCTCTTCGGCTTGGCGGATTCCCGACTTGGAAGAATATCCCGAAATAAAACCGCCTTATGTAAGCGCTGAAATAAGAGAAAGATGGACGCCTTTCATGCGGAATACGGAAACCGACGTTCGCTATTGGGCTATTCCCGGAACGGAAGGCTTTATGCATCGCATTGGCGGATTGGAAAAAGATTACATGCAAGGCGTTATATCGACCGATCCGGGCAACCACCAGAGAATGGTGCAAGTGCGTCAGTCCAAAATAGACAAAATTGCCGACACTCTCCCACTCCAGGAAGTTTGGGGCGACGAAGATGCGGAAACGCTGGTAGTTGGTTGGGGCGGTACTTACGGCCATTTATCCGAAGCAGTTGAAAAAGTCAGGGAACAAGGAAAGAAAGTAGCTTTCACCCACTTCCGTTATATCAACCCCTTGCCTAAAAACGCGGAAACGATATTGCGGAAGTACAAAAAAGTATTGGTCATCGAGCAGAATTTAGGACAATTTGCCGCTTATTTGCGTGCCAAAATAGGTGGACTTAATCCTCTCCAATTCAATCGAGTAAAAGGACAGCCCTTTGTCGTTGCCCGCCTGGTAGAAGAAATCACGAAAATAGTAGAGAACGGAGAATTAAAAAACTCACAATGCATAAATTCATAACTTATAATTCACAATCATGTCTTCCAGTCAAATAACTTATCAAGCCAAAGATTACAAGAGTGCGCAATTGGTGCGTTGGTGTCCGGGTTGCGGCGATTACGGTTTATTAACCGCCTTACATAAGGCTCTGGCTGAATTAGGCGTTGCTCCTCACGATATAGTCGTTATTTCCGGCATCGGATGCTCTTCCCGTTTACCCTATTATATGAATACTTACGGATTCCATACCATTCACGGACGCGGCGCAGCAGTTGCTACAGGCGTTAAGGTTGCCAATCCTCGTTTATCGGTATGGCTGGCCACAGGCGACGGCGACTGTTTGGCTATTGGCGGTAATCATTTCATTCATGCCGTAAGACGTAATGTGGATGTCAATATTTTGTTAATGAACAATAAAATCTACGGATTAACGAAGGGGCAATATTCTCCCACCTCCGATCGGGGATTTATTTCCAAATCGTCGCCTTATGGAACGGTAGAAGACCCTTTCCGTCCGGCGGAACTGGCTATTGGTGCACGAGGCCGTTTTTTTGCCCGCACAATTGATACGGACGTAAAAAATTCGTCCGCCATCTTACTGGCGGCTGCTAAACATAAAGGAACGTCGGTGGTAGAAGTTATTCTTAATTGCGTGATTTTCAACGACGGAATCCACGAAACCATCACCGCTCGCGAACATCGCGCAGACAAAACTATCTTTCTCCGACACGGGGAAAAAATGATTTTCGGGAGTAATAATGACAAGGGGATTGTTCAAAGCGGTTTTGATCTGAAAGCAGTCACTATCGGCGAAGACGGCTACACCTTGGATGATGTGTTGGTACACGACATGACTACGCCCGACCCCACGTTTCACCTGAAATTGGCGCTGATGGACGGCAATGAGCTACCCGTTGCATTAGGCATTATTCGTGACGTAGAAGCTCCTGTATACGATGAAGATATGGAAAAACAAATCGAAAACGTGCGAGCAAAAAAACCGGCGCGAACACTCAAGGAATTTCTGATGACAGGCGATATCTGGGAAGTAAAATGACATTGCAAGGGAAAAAAATCGTATTAGGTATTACGGGAAGCATTGCGGCTTACAAAGCGGCCTATCTATGCCGCGCTTTGATAAAAAAAGGGGCGGAAGTACAAGCAGTGATTACGCCTGCGGGAAAAGAATTCATTACTCCGGTTACTTTATCCGCCTTAACGCATAAGCCGGTGGTCGGCGAATTTTTCACGGCCAACGATGGTACTTGGCATAGTCATGTGGATTTGGGTTTATGGGCCGACCTAATGTTGATTGCTCCGGCAACGGCTACCTCCATTGGTAAAATGGCTAATGGAATCGCCGATAACATGCTCGTTACCACCTATCTGTCGATGAAAGCGCCTGTATTTGTCGCCCCTGCTATGGATTTGGATATGTACGCTCATCCTTCGACGCAAGCCAATCTGGACAAACTGAAATCGTACGGTAACCGGATTATCGAACCGGCTACCGGATTTCTGGCAAGCGCTCTGGAAGGCAAAGGCCGAATGGAAGAACCGGATGCGATTGTCGAAGTAATCGAAGCGTTTTTTGAGAATAGAAATCAATTAACTAAAAAAAAAATCTTAATAACAGCCGGACCGACGTATGAAAAACTCGATCCGGTACGTTATATAGGTAATTATTCCTCCGGGAAAATGGGATTCGCTTTGGCGGAAGTTTGCGCCGAAAAAGGTGCGGACGTGATATTGGTAAGCGGCCCGGTACAATCGAAGGTGCACCATCCCCGTATTCGACGGATAGATGTAGAATCGGCTGATGAAATGTATGAAACGGCAATGAAACATTTTCCCCAAATGAATGTAGCAATTTTGTCGGCTGCGGTGGCAGATTATAAGCCGGCGCAATTTTCAGTAAATAAATTAAAACGCAATGACAAAGAAGCATTAACGTTGAATTTGGTTGCAAATCCGGATATAGCGGCAAGTTTAGGGAAAATAAAAAGGGAAAATCAGCTTTTATGCGGTTTTGCTTTGGAAACCGAAAATGAATTTTCCAATGCGGAAGGAAAATTGAAAAAGAAAAACCTGGATTTCATCGTCTTAAATTCGTTGAGAGACGAGGGAGCTGGCTTTCAGTTGGATACAAATAAAATAAGTATTATCGCCGCTAACGGAGAAAAAACGGATTTTCCGGTGAAATCGAAAAAAGAAGTTGCAGAAGATATTGTAAATGCCGTATTAAGCTGCCAAACAGGAAAAGTAGATTAAGAAAAATTACTCTTGATGAATAAATTTATAAATATAATTATCTTCCTTCTTCTGTCTGCAATCAATTTGCAGGCACAGGAGTTGAATGCCAATGTCACCGTCAACAGCGACCGTATTCAGACGACCAATAAAAATATTTTTACTACGATGGAACGGGCATTGTCCCAATTTATCAACGGACAGCAATGGAGTTCTTCCACTTTTTCCCAAACAGAAAGGATCGAATGTACTTTTTCTGTTACCATTTTGGAACAAGTTTCCGACAATAATTTCAAAGCGGAACTTTTTGTACAGGCGCGACGTCCGGTGTATAATTCTTCGTATGTAACCACTACTCTCAATTGGCGCGATACCAAATTTGAATTCGAATATATAGAAAATGCGCCTATTGAGATGAATCAAACGGACATAACCAACAATTTGGTAGCTACTATCGCTTTTTACGCAAACTTGATATTGGCCATTGATTTCGACAGTTTTTCTTCGCTGGGAGGCGCCGTATTTTTCAGGCAAGCGCAGTCTATTGCTTCGCAAGCGCAATCTTCTTCCTGGAGCGGTTGGTCGGTTTTCGACGATAATCGAAACAAAGCCGCCATCATCAATGTTTTTCTTGATGAATCCATGAAGCCTTATCGCGAATTGTGGTACACCTATCATCGCAAAAGCCTGGACGAAATGGCAGCCAATCCCGATCGAGGCAGGACTACGATCCTGAGCGGGTTGCCTATATTAAAGGATATAAAAAAAGTCAGGGATTCGGAAATTGTTTTGCAAATGTTTGCCGACTGCAAATTGGATGAAATCGTCTCCATTGCCGGCAAAGCTTCTTCCGAAGAAAAAAAAGAGACTTACGATTTGCTTCGAAATCTTTTCCCGTCCATGACCAGACAGATTGAACCGCTGAAAAATTAAACGCTTGACCATGCTTCAGTCGCTAACCATACAAAATTACGCACTTATCTCCCAATTGGAAATAAATTTTCCTGCGGGATTCTCCGTTATCACTGGCGAAACAGGAGCCGGTAAGTCTATCATATTGGGCGCTTTGGGCTTGATTTTGGGACAAAGAGCCGACGCCAAGTCTATCCAACAAGGGAAGGAGAAATGCCTGATAGAAGGGGTTTTCGATATTTCTTCCTACCAATTGGAAACATTTTTCCAGGAAAAAGAATGGGAATACGATGCTCAAACCTGTATTTTACGGCGTGAAATTTGGACCTCGGGGAAATCGCGTGCTTTCATCAACGACAGCCCGACAGGATTGAACGACTTGAAAGAGTTAGGCGCTTTCCTGATAGACGTCCATTCGCAACATCAGAATTTATTGTTGGCCGACAATCATTTCCAATTACAAGTTTTGGATGTACTGTCTCAAAACAGCGATTTGAAAAACGAGTATCTTTCCACTTACAAAGAATATGCTTCTACAGGAAAGCAACTCAATGAATTGAAGGAGAAGATCGGCGTACAGCGGACGGAAGAAGATTACCTTCGTTTTCAATTCAAGCAGTTGGAGGAAGCCCGTTTGCAAATCGACGAGCAAACGGCTCTGGAACAAGAAGCGGAAACGCTTTCGCATGTGGAAGAAATAAAATCGGGCCTCTACCGGATCGAACAACTTTTGTCCGTCGATGAAACCGGCATTGTTTCATCTTTGAAAGATGCTTTGAATCAAGCGCAAGCTTTGCAAAAGATGTATGCCGCCTCGGAAGAAATAACAGAACGGATTCAGACCGCTTATCTCGATTTGAAAGACCTGCACAGGGAGGTCAGTTTCCGCCAAGAAGCTTTGGAATTTAATCCCGAACGTTTGCAGGAAGTCAATGCACGTTTGGATTTAATATATTCTTTACAACAAAAACATCGCTTGGACTCAATCGAAAAATTGATCGAATTACGCGATGAATTAGACAAACAAATCCGGGAAATTGACAATTACGATGAAGAATTGGCACGATTGGAAAAAAAACGTTCGATAGCTTTCGCAAAAGTATTGCAATTAGCAGAAAAGCTTTCGCAAATACGGCAAAAAACTGCGCGACAGTTAGAGAAGCAGTTGGTAGAAAAGGTCTGTTCTTTGGGAATGCCTCACATGCGGTTTACCATCCGTTTATTGCGGAAGGAACAGCCCGATTCGACCGGACAAGATGAAGCTGTTTATTTATTTTCGGCCAACAAAAACGGCGAATTGAAACCGGTTGCCCAAACGGCTTCGGGCGGTGAAATCTCCCGCTTGATGTTGGGAATGAAAGCCTTAATTGCAGGAGCAATGGCGCTTCCTTCCATTATTTTTGATGAAATAGATACCGGCGTTTCGGGTGAAATAGCCGATAAAATGGGCGACGTCATGCGGGAAATGGGAAAGATCATGCAAGTAATCGTCATCAGCCATTTACCGCAAATTGCCGCCAAAGGAGAATCGCAATTCCTTGTTTACAAGGAAGAAAACAACAATTTGACCGAGTCGCATATCCGTCAATTGTCGAAAGAAGAAAGAATAAAAGAAATCGCGCAAATGTTAAGCGGCGCCAAACTGACGGAAGCGGCGATTGAAAATGCAAAAGAATTATTGAAAGAATGAAAGAAAGTGAAATGATTTTCGGCACGCGTGCCGTAATAGAAGCGGTACTGGCAAGAAAAGAAGTTGATAAGATTTTGATACGCAGGGATCTTCAAAATGATTTGTCCCGTGAACTTTTCCAGATTGTTAAGGAAACAAATATTCCCATTCAACGCGTTCCTTTGGAAAAATTAGACCGGCTGACCCGCAAGAATCACCAGGGGGTAATCGCTTTTATATCGGCTGTAACTTATCAGAAATTGGACGATATAGTCCCTTTTTTGTATGAAGAAGGCAAAAATCCGTTTATTGTCTTGTTAGACGGCGTAACCGACGTTCGCAATTTCGGCGCCATTGCCCGCACCTGCGAATGCGCCGGTGTGAATGCCCTTGTCATTCCGGCACACAATAGCGTTTCGGTCAATGCAGACGCTATAAAGACTTCAGCCGGAGCGCTTTTAAATATACCGGTGTGCAAAGAGGCAAGTATCACGGAAGCCATTCGTTTTTTGAAAAATTGCGGATACAAAGTAGCGGCGGCAACCGAAAAGGCCGAAAATGAATATACAACCATCGATTACGCTGCGACTCCCGTCGCTCTGGTTTTGGGTGGCGAAGACCGGGGTATTTCTTTCGATAATCTCCGCATCTGCGACGAAATGGTAAAGATTCCAATTCTGGGAAACATCGCTTCTTTAAACGTTTCGGCTGCGGCGGCTGTTTTAATCTATGAAGTGGTACGGCAACGTACCCATTTTTTATCTCATATTTAGTCGTTATCTTTGTGCAAAAACTATCCAAATATTTAAGAATACACTGTTTATGAAACAAGTCATTTCCACTTCCAATGCCCCGGCTGCTATCGGACCTTATTCACAGGCCGTTAAAGCCGGAAACTTTGTTTTTTTATCCGGTCAATTAGGAATCAATCCCCAAACAGGCGAATTTGTTCCCGGTTCGGTAACCTGTCAAACCGTTCAAGTTTTCAACAACATAAAAGCAGTGTTGGCTGAAGCCGGATTGACTTTAGATAATGTCGTTAAAACGACGGTTTTTCTTGCCGACATTGCAGATTTCGCCGCAATGAACGAAATTTATGCTCAACATTTCAAGGAACCATACCCGGCGCGTTCGGCTTTCGCGGTGAAAACTTTGCCTAAAAATGCTTTAGTGGAAATTGAAATAATTGCAGCAATAAATTAGTTTGTAAGGGTTTTCAAAGACGGGAGATTAAATAAACATGGAGGATTTTCTTCAACAACTCAATGAAAATCAGCGCAATGCAGTTCTTTACAACGAAGGACCGAGTTTAGTTATTGCCGGAGCCGGTTCAGGAAAAACCCGCGTACTAACCTACAAAATCGCTTATTTGTTGAAGAATGGAATTTCTCCTTACAATATATTGGCCCTGACTTTCACAAACAAAGCCGCCAGGGAAATGAAATCCCGCATTGCCGCAATTGTGGATGAAAACATTGCACGCCGTTTATGGATGGGAACATTTCATTCTATTTTTTCGAGAATCCTACGGCGGGAAGCGGAAAATTTCGCTTATCAATCGGATTTTACTATTTACGACGCGCAAGACTCTAGAAATCTTATTAAAGCGATAATCAAAGAAAAAGAATTGGACGATAAAATATACAAACCATCTGTTATTCAATCTCGCATTTCTTTGGTTAAAAATGCATTGATTACTCCGGAAAAATACGAAAAAGACCGCGAACTGATTGGCGACGATCATTTCCACCGAAAGGGAAGAACACACGAAATTTATTCCGCTTATTGGAATCGTTGCCGGGCTTCGGGCGTCATGGACTTCGACGACTTGTTGTTATACACCTGCTTGCTTTTCGAAGAAAAACCCGAGATACTCGAACGCTATCGAAATCAGTTCCGCTTTATTCTTGTCGATGAATACCAGGATACTAATTCGGTTCAGCACGAAATTGTCTGCCAATTGGCCGCCGAACATCACCGGGTGTGCGTGGTGGGCGACGACGCACAAAGTATTTATTCTTTCCGCGGAGCTAATATCGGGAATATCCTCAATTTTCGGAAAACTTATCCTGAAAGCAAATTATTCAAATTGGAACAAAATTACCGTTCTACTCAAACGATTGTCGACGCTGCCAACTCGTTGATTAAAAAAAATAAAGAACAAATCCCCAAAACGGTTTTTTCGAAAAACGACGTAGGCGAAAAAATTCGAATTCTCAGCGCTTATTCCGATTACGAAGAAGGATATAACGTGGCAAGTAGGATTGCCGAAATGCGGATGCTTCACCAATACGATTACAACGATTTTGCCATATTGTACCGTACCAATGCGCAAAGCCGTATCTTCGAGGAGGCTTTACGGAAAATCAATATTCCTTACCGCATCTATGGAGGCTTGTCTTTTTACCAACGGAAAGAGGTGAAAGATGTAATTGCTTATATGCGCTTGATAACTAACCTCAACGATGAGGAAGCCTTCAAGCGGATTATCAATTATCCGGCACGCGGAATCGGCGACACGACATTGTCTAAAATCATAGGAGCAGCTACGTTTCAGGGGGTTAGCTTATGGAAAGTTCTCTCCAATCCCTTAGACTATAATCTGAATATCAATACGGGAACAGCCAAAAAATTGGAAGCTTTCCAATTGTTAATCAGCCGGTTTGCAGAAGCCAATGTTTTACAAAATGCTTACGAACTGGGTAGTGAAATTGTACGGAAAACCGGCTTAATCAATGAATTGTATGCCGACCGGACGCCCGAAGGCTTGAGCCGCGTTCAGAATGTAGAGGAATTGGTCGGCAGTTTGTACGAATTTGTTACCAATCGCTTGGAAGAAGGACGGCCGGATGTTAAACTGGGCGATTTCCTGGCCGAAATTTCTTTGCTGACCGACCAGGATATCGACAAGGACGAACACGCCAGCCGTGTAACAATGATGACGGTTCATTCGGCCAAAGGATTGGAATTTAAGAATGTATTTGTTGTCGGATTGGAAGAAAATTTATTCCCTTCCGAGTTAAGCAAAAACAGCGCCAAAGAAATTGAAGAGGAACGTCGCTTGTTTTATGTAGCGATTACTCGGGCCGAAAAGAATGTTATTTTGACTTATGCTAAAAGCCGTTTCCGAAACGGTCAACCGCAGATGTGTTCTCCCAGCCGGTTTATCAAGGATATAGATCGTGATTATTTGTGTTTACCGGGCAATCTTGCTTTTGATCGGCTTGATAAACCGGTTTTTGGATCGACGCATAATCACACATCGTTCCATTCTCCACAGAAAACAGTTCAGGAATCCTTAAATACAAATTCGCAAAAATTGCTGCCGATCAAAGAAAAGCAACCAACTGTCGAACAAGTGCAAAGCATCGGCAGCTTATCGGTCGGCAATACTATCCGGCACGAACGGTTCGGCTTGGGAAAAATCGTTGAATTGACAGGCGAAAACGAGAATGCCAAAGCAAGTGTCGTATTCGAAAGCTTCGGTAGAAAACAGTTGTTGTTGAAATTTGCTAAATTCGAAGTGATAAAATATGATTGATTTTGCCCTACTCCCCTCGCCCGCCTATATGCTCGAAGAATCCCTTCTTCGCAGGAATCTTGCGTTGATCCGGTCGGTTAAAGAACGCGCAAAAGTGAATATCATATTAGCTTTCAAAGCGTTTGCCTTATGGAAAGCCTTTCCAATTATAAGGGAATACGTGCTCTGTTCTACGGCAAGTTCTCCTTGGGAAGCCCAGTTAGCCTTAGAAGAAATGGGAAGTCGGGCGCACACTTATTCCCCTGCCTACACAGAAAAAGATTTTTCGATTATCAAAGCTTGCAGTTCTCATATTACTTTTAATTCGCTTTCGCAATTCCATCGTTTCTATAAAGATACCTTAAACAGTCCTTCTCGCATTTCCTGCGGATTACGTATTAATCCCGAATATTCGGAAGTAACCGCCGACTTGTACAATCCTACGGCTCCCGGTTCGCGTTTAGGAATTATTCGGGAAGAATTGGGCGGCTGTTTGCCCGAAGGCGTCGAAGGTCTGCATTTCCACACGCTTTGCGAGTCGTCTTCCTATGCATTGGAAAACACTTTACAGCATGTAGAAGCCAAATTCGGCGACTTACTGCCTCGTGTTCAATGGCTGAATATGGGGGGTGGCCACCTGATGACTCGTAGCGATTACGACGTCGAACATTTGATTCGCCTATTAAAAGATTTTAAAAAGAAATATCCCCACCTGGAAATCATCCTTGAACCCGGCGCCGCTTTTGTCTGGCAAACCGGCTTTTTAGTCTCCTCTGTGGTGGATCTAATTAAAAATAAAGGAATTAAAACCGCTATTTTAGATGTGTCTTTCACCTGCCACATGCCCGACTGCCTGGAGATGCCGTATAAACCGGTAGTGCGCGGAGCCTACCAGGAAGCCATAGCCGGAAAACCAACTTACCGTCTAGGCGGAAATTCTTGTCTCAGCGGGGACTATATGGGCGACTGGTCGTTCGACAAAGAATTACAAATCGGCGACAAGATTATTTTCGAAGACATGATACATTATACCATAGTTAAAACAACAATGTTCAATGGGATTCAGCATCCCGATTTGTGCCTGTGGAAAGAAGATAATAGCTTGGAAACCTTACGTCGCTTTGAATACAAGGATTATAAAAATCGCATGGCTTAGATCCTCGCTTTCTATTTTTTTTTCGTGTACCTTGGTATTCTACATTATTATTTATCTTTGGGAAGAATTGCAAAAAACATTATAAAAATAACAAGCGACGAATAATACACTCGTCGCTCGTTATTTTATCATTTGTCCGTTTCTTATTTCTTATCCAGCGAACGCCAGACATACCAGATATAGGCCACTACTACCGGTATAAACAACGACACAATCGACATTGCTTTCAGGGTGAACAAGCTTGAACTGCTGTTGGCAATCGTCAATGAACTTTGCATATCCGTTACGGAAGGATAATACGACGTATGGTTGTATCCGGCGATAAGTAATACCACCATGACTACCAAGATAGTACCTATTCCCGCAAACCAGATGCCTTTAGTAAATTGAGGGCAAAAAATGCCTTTGATAAAACCCCAAAGAACCAATACAACTCCTACCAGCAAAATGACCAAGGCCCAAGGCATAGCCAAAAGGTTGTGCCAATACTTATAAGGTTCAGCGCTAATTACGCCTGTAACCGGATCTTCCGTCAAACCGGTTTTAAATAGCAAAGCAATTAAATACGGCAAGAAGAAAATCAGGAAGCCAACAACATTAATTAGTAATTGCTTTCGTGCATTCTTGTTGATTTCTTCATCCTTAATGTTATTGATAAAATAGAGAGCGCCAAGACTTCTAGCAAGGAAAAAGATAGCCAATCCCAATGCAATGTTCCATAAATTCGCTAAGGTAGCCGCTCCTGTTACGGGAATTGCCGCTTCCAATCCATGCAATGGATTTTGCCACGAAGAAATAACCGGCATAAGCCCTGTCAGATTACCTTTATTTACAACAAATTCGGCTCCATAAAACAGTGTGGAAACAGCAGCTCCCAACAAAATCGGACCTAATAATCCGTTTAGAAACAAAAAAGCTTTATACGTTTTATTACCTAAAAAGTTTCTTTTTTTCGCAATAAATTCATACGATACCGCTTGAATAACAAAACTGAAAAGAATCAGCATCCAAACCCAGTAGGCGCCGCCGAAACTCGTAGAGTAAAACAACGGAAATGAGGCAAAAAAACCTGCGCCAAAAGTAACCAGCGTGGTAAATGTCAGTTCCCATTTTTTACTTAACGAACCGATCAAAGCATTCAAATGTTTTTCTTTCTTACCTAATGAATATATAAGCGATTGTCCTCCCTGCACAAATAGCAGGAACACTAATATACCTCCCAATAAGGATATTAGAAACCACCAGTAATGTTGATAAAATGAATAATCCATAATATTTTTATTTATTAAATTGAAAGTTATTTTTCATTCTTTCTCATCCCCTTTTTCCGGGCCTATCTTGATCTGTTTTGTTAAAATGCTCAATTCGGCTATCAATAAAACCGTAAACAATACAACAAAAATAAAAAATGTTAATTTTACAGATCCGGCTTCTATGTTCGATACGGCAGCTTGCACAGGAAGAATATCCTGAATAGCCCAGGGTTGACGTCCTACTTCAGCCACAATCCATCCGGCTTGCGATGTAATATACGCTAAAGGAATCGACCATAAACATACGTATTGTAACCATTTTGATTGTTCAAATTTCTTTTTATGACTGAAATACCAAACGACAATAAAGAGCAACAGGAAGAATCCTCCCAGAATCACCATTACTCGGAAAGAATAGAACACTAAAGGAACATTCGGAATTGCATCGGCCGGCGATTGGAAATAACCGTATCCAAAGTAAGCAAAATTTTCGTCCAACAATTTTTTCGCTTCTGCTAATTGAATGTCATCCTTATTTTTCTTGGCTTCTCGATATTGATTCAGGGCGTCGAAAGCTTTTTTTCCTTTTGTCATTTTTTCTTCTATCGACAACGCTTTTTCCCCTTCAGGAGTAATATAACCGCCTCTGACAATATTATTGATACCAGGAACATATCCGTCTAAATCTCTGACAGCGAGAAAAGAGAGCATTTTGGGTATCTGAATATCAAAAATAAAGGGATCTTTCGAATCGTCGTATTGCTTACCGGGCGTTAATATGCCGGCAGCAACCAAGCCAATACCATCGCCGCCTTCGTAGAGTCCTTCCATGGCTGCCAATTTCATGGGTTGCTTTTGGGCAATTTGATGGGCCGAACCGTCGCCGGTAATAGCCGAAATAACTACTCCGACAAATCCGACAATCGTAGCTACTTTAATACTATCCAAAGCGAATGTAATGTCGCGTTTTTTCAATAGATACCAGGAACTAATTCCAATAACAACCGCGCCTCCCAATAACCAGGACGAGATAACGGTGTGAAGAAATTTGTTAATGGCGACCGGAGATAAGGCTACCGCCCAGAAATCGGTCATTTCATTACGGACAACATCCGGATTAAAGTTCATTCCTGCCGGATACTGCATCCAAGCGTTCGCAACCAGAATCCACAAAGCCGAGAGGGTGGCGCCTCCAACAGTCAACCATGTAGAAGCCAAATGGAAACCTTTGCTGACTTTTTCCCATCCAAAATACATGACAGCAATGAAAGTAGCTTCCATAAAGAAAGCGAAAATACCTTCAATCGCCAGCGGCGCACCGAAGATATCTCCCACAAACCAACTGTAATTGGACCAATTAGTACCAAACTCAAATTCCAGGATGATTCCCGACGCAACGCCTACGGCAAAGTTGATCCCGAAAATTTTCATCCAAAACTTGGCCGTACTTTTCCATTTTACGTCTTTTGTCCGGTAATAAAGGGTTTCCATGATAGCCATGATAAGACCCAAACCGAGCGTAAGCGGTACGAACAACCAGTGGTACATGGCTGTGAGTGCAAATTGCGCCCTCGACCAATCAATTAATGATGCATCAATCTGATTCATTTGAAAACTTTTTTTCGTTAGTGATATGATTTTTTGTTAACTCTCTGAAAACATGTTCGCTTTTTTCTTCACTCGTATCAAACCTGTTTAATAAATTAGGGAAGAAAAATACTCTAAGAATAGCAAACATAATAAATAATTTGACTATGATAATTATCCACAACGGTTTACCCCATGTGAGGTTTTTGAAACCTTCGACATACATAGTTATAAAATCCGAAAAAGACGCAATTCGTTTCATCTACGCTATTTTTAAAGTATACAAAATTTACACAAATAACTATTTTAAATTAATCGTACGACTATAAAACAAATGAATATATGCTTTTGCTTAAATAAAAATACGATTATGTTTGTACAAAAATAAAATCTATTGTAAAAATAATTGTTATATAAATTATTCAAAAAGTTATATATATTTCATGCCGTGATAATTTTGTAATTCCATTCTCCGTAAAAATCACTTCGGCAGATATTGATTTCTGCTATTTATTTCTCTGCTATTTCAATTCCGGTTTCATAACTATTGTTGTCTCTTTCGCAAGCCACTTTCAGCCCTTCTATTGTAGTTGTAACGGCTATGAGATAACTATAACCTGATAACGAACCAATGTCTTCTTCTCCAATTCTTTGATATGTAAAAAAATCCGCCGGAGCCAAATAATCGATACTGTTATTTGTATAATTCAACTTCCGAATCGGTATTAATTATTCTATGGTCGGCCATAAATGTTATGTAAAATACGTTATACGTTGTCCTGAACTTTTTTTGCCATGAAGTTAGGGAGCGAAATAAACAAGATATAACGGTTTTTCCTATGTCCCTATCGGGACAAACGACCTAATCCCTGTAAGCGATGCTTTGAGTTTGTCGAAAACAGCGGCGCTCTATCAACTGTTATATCTTGTTTATTTTTCATTCCTTAATTACTTTGTATGTTTTTTTCTGAATTGAGAAGGGGTTAAATGCAGGTGTTTTTTACAATAAATAGTAAAATGGGCGGGAGAGGAAAACCGAAATTCATCAATAATTTGACTAAAAGGAATATTTTTGTTGGAAAGTTTTCCAATAATGTATTTTAGTTTTTGATTTTGTAACCAAATGTATGGATTTTCGTTAAAATTATTTTTAAAATTACGGTTAAAAGAAGACAATGAATAATTACAAATTTTGGCCAATTCTTTTACTGAATTTGTATTTAAATAATTGTTTAAAACTATACTTTTAAAATCCAAATTTCGGCTAATAATAGGAGCAAATAAACCGGCAACCTCTTCTTTCGTATAAAAAAAGCGTAAAATGAAAAACAATTCTTTTTGCTTGATTTCATGGAAATGTTTACACGAGGCGCCTTCCCGCAGAAAATAAATTAAGGAAGATAAAAATGTTCTTAACGCCGGTTTCGTTTTTACTATCGGAGTATGTGATTTTTTCCCTACAAAAGAAAACAAACTTTCTAAAGCCAGTTTTTCACACAAATCTATGGGCTTATTGAAATAATTAATGACTATATCGGCGTCCGCTATTACTTGTATTGTATACTCCGTAGATACAGGAAAAAAGCCAATATTATTTCTTTTCAGGATATAATCTTGCGATTCATAGGAAAGTTTTATATTCCCTTTTATGAGGAATAATAAACAGTTACAGTTTAGGTTAGAAGAAACAAAATATTCTCCTTTCGAAATATGATAATATTTAAATCCCACATTATAGTCCGAAACATAATTGCTGCAAGCAAGATGTTCTTCTAGGTAAAGCAATTTCATTTGAAATATATGTTTTATTTTACGACTTTACAAATGTAAATAAAAAAACTTTAACTTACAAAAAAAAAGGTTATTTCAAAACTTAAATAGGAGATATAAAAATTAACCGGAAGAAACGGGTTTATTTAATTTCTATTATTGAATCAATGTCGTCTAATCTTTCGTTGAATGTAAATGTTACTTCTCCGCTCTTTTGGTCCTTTTCCCAGGTCAATTTTGAATCGCTATTTACCCAATTAGCCGATTTGATATCCGGTATTTTTACTGTTAACGTAGCCATATTTTTATCCAATATATGAATATATTGGGTATTATCTTTGGCAGTGCTGACTCCCCACGTTTGAGGCGGTATTACCCCCTGTCGCGTTCCATAAATGGTACAGCCGTATCGGCTCAACCATTCACCCATTTCTTGCAGGCGTTCCACACATTCGGGTTGAATTTTACCGTTTGGCATCGGACCGGTGTTCAATAATAAGTTAGCGCCGCTTCCTGCCGTTCGGATGAGTAATTGAAGTAATTCTTTCGTCGATTTGAAGTTGCTGTCGGCGATTGAAAATCCCCAAGTATTATTGATGGTTTCGCAGGTTTCCAATGGAAGAAAGGAAACTTCTTGCCCGCTTAATCCGGATTTGTTTTCTCCCGGGACATCTCTTTCAAAGATCTGGTAATTTTCTCCGGGAAATGGCGGTAAATGATGATTATTAGCGATTAAACATTCCGGCTGTAGACGGTGGATCAGATCGTATATTTCCGGATAATGCCAATCTACAAATGTTTCGTGCGAAGTTCGGTTTTCATGCGAAGTTTGGTCCCAATGTCCGTCGAACCAAATACCGGCAATAGGTCCGTAATTAGTGAGTAACTCGGTTAATTGAGCTTTCATAAAACGGAGGTACGAATTCCAGTTACTTTTTTCGGTTCTACCGGCTTTTTGTCCTGTACGCCCGGTTTCGTACTGATAATCGGAGCGCATCCAGTCTAATAACGAATAATAAAATACCAATTTGATACCTTCCTTGTGGCATTCGTCAGCCAGTTGCTTGATCAGGTCTTTGCCGTAAGGAGTATTCATAATATTCCAATCCGATTGTTTGGTATCCCAATTACTGAATCCATCGTGATGACGGGAAGTAAAAGTGATGTACTTCATTCCGGCGTCTTTAGCTATTTTCACCCATTCCCTGGCATCAAAAGCTTGCGGATTGAATAAATTTTGCAAACGGTTGTAATCGCATCCTTTTATAGAACGGTTGTTCATTACCCACTCGCCATCACCCAAAACGCTGTAAGGTCCAAAATGAATAAACATACCGAAACGAGCCTCTTCCAACCATTTCACATCAGGTTTCTGCGTTTGCCCCAACAGATTGATTGCAAATAATAAAAAGATAGATAAATGACTGATTTTTTTCATACGTAAATTAAGTTAACGAGTTGACAAGTAAACAAGTTGACGAGTAAACAAGTTAACGAGTTGACAAGTAAACAAGTAAACGGGTAAACAAACGCTTCGATATTGCGAGTGCGGAAACCAATACAATTTCCTTATTTACATACTCTTGGACGTTTGTTAAACAGGAATCTCTCATGGTAGAAATAAGAATTAAGGGGCTGTCTCAAAAGTGCGTCATCCCGCGCTTGACGCGGGATCTCCCGAAAAACGAGCGTTGTCTTTCAGGGGATTGCGGGTCAAGCCCGCAATGACAAGCACACCACAAGGGGCTTTTGAGACAGCACTTGTAAAGATTTATCCGCGAATAGCTTTGATTCCCGGTAATTCTTTCCCTTCGATAAATTCCAGTAAAGCGCCTCCGCCGGTAGAAACATAGCTCATTTTATTGGCAATGCCAAATTTGTTTACGCATGCTACCGAATCGCCTCCGCCGACAAGCGAGAAAGCGCCTTTTTCTGTCGCTTTAACAATTGCTTGCCCTACGGCTTTCGAACCTCCTGTAAAGTTTTCAAACTCAAATACTCCGGTAGGGCCATTCCATAAGATGGTCTTGGAATTTTCGATAACGGTCGCAAATTTCTTTTCGGTTTCCGGACCGATGTCCAATCCTTCCCATCCGTCGGGGATGGCGTCAACTGAAACAAATTGAGTTTTAGCATCGTTGCTAAAACGATCTGCCGCTTTGGCGTCAATCGCCAGTACAAGGTTGACTTTGTTATCTTTGGCTTTTTGAATTAGGCTTAAAGCCAAATCCAATTTGTCGTTTTCACAAATGGAATTACCTATTTTCCCTCCCAACGCTTTGGTAAACGTGTAGGTCATTCCACCGGCAATAATCAGGTTATCCACTTTAGTCAACAAATTTTCGATGATATCGATTTTAGAAGAGACTTTTGAGCCGCCCATAATAGCTGTAAAAGGACGAGCTGTATCTTTCAATACTTTTTCAACAGCGTCGATCTCATTTTGCATCAGGTATCCGAATAATTTATGATCATTGTCAAAGTAATCGGCAATAATTGCAGTAGAAGCATGGGCACGGTGTGCCGTACCAAAAGCATCATTTACATAAACCGTTGCATAAGAGGCTAATTGTTTAGCCATTTCTTTTTGATTGGCTTTTTCGGTTTTTTTCGCTATCGCTTTTTCTTCATCGGCAGCATCCTCCTTTAATCCGCGGGGCTTACCCTCTTCGGCTGCATAAAAACGGAGGTTTTCCAACAACAAAGCTTCTCCCGCTTTCAAAGCTGCCGATTTTTCAACGGCTTCTTTTCCCAAACAATCGTTAGCAAATGCTATATTTTTGCCCAACAATTCGGAAATATGGGATAAAATGTGTTTGAGCGAATATTTATCATCAATTCCTTTAGGACGTCCCAAATGAGAACCGATGATTAAGCTGCCTCCGTCCGAAAGAATTTTCTTTAACGTTGGCATAGCTGCTCGAATACGAGTATCATCGGTAATATTGAAATTTTCGTCTAAAGGAACGTTAAAATCTACGCGCACAAATGCTTTATGTCCTGAAAAATTGAATTTATCAATTGTTTGCATAATAAAAAATATAAATTAATGTGTTTTTTCGAATTCTTGCATGGTTTTAATCAATGCAACAACGTCTTCTTTCGGCAAGGCGTTATATGTTGACGCCCGGAAACCGCCTACCGAACGATGACCTTTAATTCCTACCATTCCTCTTGAAGTAGCAAATTGATAGAATTCAGCTTCCAAAGATTGGTATTCTTCGTTCATTACGAAACAAATGTTCATTAAAGAACGGTCTTCTATGGCAGTTGTTCCTTTGAACAATTTATTGCGGTCGATTTCGTCATAAAGAAGTCCGGCCTTTTCCTTGTTCCTTTTATACATTTCCTCGACTCCTCCTAAGGCTTTTAACCATTTCAAGGTTTGCATTGCGGCATAGATAGGAAGAACCGGGGGCGTGTTAAACATAGAACCGTCTTTGATGTGTGTCCGATAATCCAACATGGTTGGAATCGGACGACTTACTTTACCCAGAATGTCTTCTTTTACAATAACAAAAGTTACGCCCGCGGGGGCAAGGTTCTTTTGTGCTCCGCCATAAATCAATCCGTATTTACTCACATCTACCGGGCGGGAAAAAATATCGGACGACATATCGGCGACCAAAGTTACCGGAGAGTTGATATCCGTATGAATTTCCGTTCCAAAAATAGTGTTATTAGTGGTGATATGGAAATAATCCACATCAGCCGGAATAGCGTAATTCTTGGGAATATAGGTATAATTGGCTTCTTTGGAAGAAGCTACTTCCACCACTTCCCCGAATAATTTAGCTTCTTTTTGCGCTTTATTAGCCCAGGTTCCGGTATTTAGATAAGCTGCCTTTTTCTCTAATAAGTTATAAGGAACCATACAAAATTCCAAACTGGCGCCTCCACCAAGAAATAAAACGGAATAGCCTTCGGGAATATTCAACAATTCTTTAAACAAAGCAACAGTTTCATCTACCACAGCTTGAAATTCTTTAGAGCGGTGGCTTACTTCCATAAGGCCTAAACCGGTTCCTGCAAAATTTTCAATTGCTTTGATAGTATTTTCTACCGTTTCTTTTGGGAGGATAGAAGGTCCCGCATTGAAATTGTACTTTTTCATAATACTTTTGTTTATTTAAATGTTATTTGAAAAAAATCGAAGCACAAATTTACATGAAATAATTGATATAACCTACAGCCGGATAAAAATATTATACGGTATCCTTAATTATTTTCCATACCCATCGCGCCAAAAGTTGATCGAATTTGACGCGATAAGTGATGTTACAACTCCCATTGCATCAGTTCCGTTGCCGTCAGCCGCAAGTCGCGTTCGCTTTCGAGCCGGTTGCTGATCCATTCGTAGTAAATGTCCCATTCGAAGAGGTAGTCGATCAGCGAGATCTCGCCGGCATTCAGCGCCTTTTTCAACAAGTCCGACGTATTGTCCGGCAATTCGCTTCTCCTGTACTCGTCAACGATTTTCTGCAACCGGACGGCTTTCCCGTACAGCGCTTTTGCTTCGTTGTAATGGCGGAAACGGGCGTCCGACTCGCTTTCCTCTCCGGCCAGCGTGCGGGCCTTTATTTGCTTCGCCTTGTTTTTGTTTTCCCACAAAGGAATGGAAATACCGAGCGTAATTCCCCGAAATTGTTCGGTCGATACCTTTTCGCTCATGTATCCGACCGAAAATCCGGGAAGATTCAGCGAACGTTGCAATTTCCCGTTTTCCCGACTCAGCGCCGTTTCCTGTTGTAAATATTGCAGGAGATGATTTTTTTCCTGTTGCTCCCTGTACCATTGCTCGAAATCGACGGGAAGCCATATCGACGGAAAATCCAATGGCAGGTCGAGGGGGATGCCTCCGTTCAGGCGATTCAATTCGGCGCGGAGAAAATCTTCTTCTGCAAGGGATGAGTCGTATTCCTTTTGTACGTTCAACAGATTGATTTTCGCCTTGTTAAGGTCCAAAGCCGAGGCGTCGCCCTTATCCATTTTGAATTGATAGGCCGAAACCGTCTGACGCGCCTGATCCAGACGTTCTTCCCATTTCAGGGAAAGGGCGTTTTGGTAAATCAGACGGATATAGGTGGATTGCGCTTCCAGGAGGATGTTTTTCCTTTCGATCAGGTATTTCAAATCTACCTGCCGGTTTTGAGTGTCGGAAATTTTTTTCCTGTAATAATAAGCTGTGGGGAAATCAAAGGTTTGCGTGGCTGAAAAATCCACGCGGTCGCCCGGAACAGATTGGTTTCCCCAAAGGTAGTGAAATTCCATTTCGGGATTTTTCGGATAGATGCCGGTTTTGTTGGCAATTTTTTCCGCGTCCAATTGCTTGCGGAAGGCCGATAAAACCGTGTTGTTCCGTTCAATCTGTTCCAGGAAGGACGGTTGTGCATACATGCTCAAGGCATGAAAAGTGATAAATAAAAATAATAATCGTTTCATTGTTTGAAATTGTTTTGAAATACGGGTAAAAACAACTATTTCGCGTTGTCTGCGTTCCGTTCGACTGTTTGATACAATATCGGTACTATATAAATATTCAACAGCGTGGAAGTTAGCAATCCTCCCAGAATCACTGTCGCCATAGGGCTTTGAATTTCGTTGCCGGGCTTGTCGCCGTTGAAAACCATCGGAAGCAAGGCCAGTCCGGCGGCAATGGCGGTCATCAGGATTGCGTTCAGCCTGTCGGTCGACCCGCGGATAATGCGTTCGTACAAGGGAATTTTCTGCTCTTTCAGGCGCTGGTAGTTGGATACGAGCAGGATACCGTTGCGCGTGGCTATTCCGAACAGGGTGATGAACCCGATTATTGCCGGAATATTTATTACCGCGGAAGTGAAATATACGGCCAGTACTCCGCCGATCAGGGCCAACGGCAGGTTGATCAGAATTACCGCTGCGAGACGGGGATTTTTAAATTCCTGGTATAGTAGAAGGAAAATTATGCCGATCGCCAGCAACGAGGTCAGCAGCAATATGCGGGAGGCTTTTTGCGCACTCTCGAATTGTCCGCCGTATTCCAGGCGGTAGCCTTCGGGCAGGGTAATTTTGGAAGCGATGAGCGATTGAATTTCTTCTACGGCGCTGCCTACGTCGCGACCGGCTACGTTGACCGAGATGACGATTCGTCGTTGTGCGTTTTCCCGGCTGACCACATTCGGTCCTGTGGTGGAAACGATTTCCGCTACTTCTTCGAGAGGCACTTTTCCGCCGTCGCCTGTGTCAATCAGCACCGAACCGATAGCGTCCAACGAGGTTGTGTAGTCGGGATGCAATTTCAAGATCAAATCAAATCTTCGCTGGCCTTCGAAGATTTCCGTCTGTTTTTCGCCTGAAAATGCTAAAGCGACGTAACGGTTAAATTCTTCTATTGTAATTCCATAACGGGCAAGCATCCGCCGGTTGGCGCGTATTTGAATTTCCGGCGCTTCGGTTTGTTGTTCCACGCTTACGTCGACCAATCCCGGAACGTTTACAATGGCGCTTTGTATTTGGTTGCCCAGGGTAAACAGGCGTGTCAGGTCGTTGCCGAAGAGTTTAATGGCGATATTGGCGCGTGTTCCCGACAGGATGTGGTCGATTCGGTGGCCGACGGGCTGGCCGACGGTGAAGGCGAGGCCGGGTATGGCGGATAGTTTGGTCCGTACTTCCGCCATGAATGCTTCGGCGGAACGCTTGTCCAATACGTATTTTACTTCGATTTCCGTTGCATTGGACGGCATGGAGTGTTCGTCCAGTTCTCCGCGTCCTGTCCGTCGGGCGGTCGTCCGTACTTCCGCAATCGTCAGCAATTCCTTTTCCACGAGGGTAGCCAAATTGATCGATTCGTCCAGCGAAACGCCCGGCTTGCATATGGCGGAAATAGTCAGGGCGCCTTCATTAAATTCGGGTAGAAAGCCTCTTCCCATCCTCGAAAACAAGACCAGCGACAGGGTGAACAGGGCGGCTGCCGCCAATAGTACTGTTTTTTTGTGCTTGAATATTCTTTTCAGGGAATGTTCGTAATAACGGGAAAGGTTTCGTGCGAGCCAGGCTTCTTTTTTGTTTTTGGTCAAATATTTATCGTTGGACAGCATCATTTGGCAAAGCAATGGCGTGAGTGTCATGGCAACAATCAGCGACATGAAAAGTGCAATGATATATGCGATTCCCAACGGCTTCAGGAGGCGTCCTTCCATTCCCGAAAGGAAAAACAGGGGAATGAATGCGACGATAATTATCAGGGTTGCGTGTAATATGGATGCTCGAATTTCGCGCGATGCGTCGAATACAATCCGAAAAGGGGATTCCCGTTCCGATTTTGGTTTCAGGTGATTCTGCCGCAAACGCTTGTATACGTTTTCCACATCAATGATTGCATCGTCTACCAGCGAACCGATGGCGATGCACATTCCGCCCAGACTCATTGTGTTGATGTTCATGCCGAGCAAGTGCATTGCAATCACTGTTCCCAGCAACGAGAGCGGAATGGCGACGACTGATATTACCGTCGTACGGAGGCTGCTCAGGAAGAGGAAGAGGATGAGAATTACGAAAATGGCTCCTTCGATCAGGGCGCGTGTCACGTTGTTGACGGAGGTTTCGATAAAGTCTGCCTGGCGAAAAATCTGCGTATCCATCCGCACGTCCGGAGGCAGGGTTTTCCGTAATTCTTCCAAACTTTGTTCCACTTTTTTTGTTACCTGCAAGGTGTTGACGTCGGGTTGCTTTGATACCGAAAGTATTACTGCGGGTGAGGCATTTTGCGAAGCGTCGCCCATCTTGGGGGCTGCTCCGATTTTCAGTTCTGCAACGTCGTTCAGGTATACGGGGGCGTCGCCGTTCATCTTTACGACCGAATGTCCCAATTCGTCCAAATCGGACGTCCGGGCTATTCCGCGAAGCGAATATTCGTTTCCGTATTCCCGAAGGATGCCGCCCGACGAGTTTTCGCTGATTGTTGAGCAAATGGCTGCCAATTGGTTCAGCGAGACTTTGTAGTAATTCATTCGCGCCGGATCGGCCAAGACCTGGTATTGCTTGTAGTCGCCGCCGATAATGGTGACTTGCGATACGCCGCCTGTCGCCAGAATTGCCGGTTTGATCACCCATTCGGCGAGGATTCGCAAATTCATTGCGTCCGTCGAATCGGATTGTAGTCCGATGAAAAAGATTTCTCCCATTACGCTTGATTGGGGCGCTAAAATCGGTTGTATTCCTTGCGGCATGATGCTCGCAAGTGTCGCAATTTTTTCGCTTACAATCTGGCGTGCTTGGAAGATGTCTGTTTCCCAGTCAAATTCTATCCATACGAATGAATTGCCTTGTTTGGAGGTGGAACGTACTCGCCGGACATTGGTTGCGCCGTTTACTGCTGTTTCGATGGGGAAAGTGACCAGGCGTTCGATTTCTTCGGCGGCCATTCCGCCGGCGTCGGTCATCACCACTACGGTTGGGGCCGTCAAGTCCGGAAAAACGTCAATGTCCATTTTATTTGCTGTGTAAATGCCGAAGACGAGCAGGAGGACTGTGGCTGACAGTATGGATAGTTTGTTGTTTAGTGAAAAATTTATTATTTTGTTTAGCATGGATTTTTGTTTAGTGTTCGTGTGTGTTAAGTGTGCCGGCGGATTGTGCGAGTTTAACTGCCATCGCTCCTTGTGTAATTATCCGCTCGTTGTTGTCCAGACCGGAACGGATTTCCACGCGGATTCCGTCGGTCGCCCCCAGAGTTACTTCCCGCTTTTCGAAGGATTCGGGATCCAGTTGTACATAAACGAAAAACAGGCCTTGTTCTTCGATTAAAGCCGAAACGGGGATTGTTGTTACGGGATTTCCTGTTTGGGTTTTCAAAAATATTTCCACAAAGGCTCCCGGCAGTAGTCCTGTTCGGTTGTCTATCTGTAAACTGACGGGAATCAGTCGGTTGTCCTTGTTCAGGGATTTTCCGAACGACAATATTTTTCCGTTCAGTTCTTCCAGGGAATACATGGTTTTGCCTTCGCCGCGAATTGTTGCTGTGGAAAGGAGGGGCAGCAATTTTGCATGGCGCGACGGAACGTCGGCTATCAGCAGGAGGGTTTTGTTTTTGGAGACAATGGCCAAAGCTTGGCCTTCTTCGACGAATTGGCCGTTTTCTACCAGTAGTTGTTTCAGGTAGCCGGCAAATGGTGCGGAAATTTGTTGTCCGCCTTGCGTGAAGTTGCGCGACAAATTGTCGAAAACGGCTTTGGCTGTTTCGTAATCTGTTTTTGTTTGCATAAAGTCTTTTTCGGATATTATTTTTTCCCGAATCAGTTCTTGTGCCCGGGCATAATCTGCTTTGACTTTTGCGTAGTTTGCTTTGGCTTCTGCCAAACGGACGCCGGAATCGTAGGCGGTTAGTCCCTTGCCGGAAACCGAGAATAAGGTTTGTCCGGCGGCGACGTTTCGTCCTTCCGTCAGATGAGTTCCGGAGAAAAAAACAATGCCCGGAACGCGAGCGGAAATGATTGCCTCGTCTGCTTGGGAAGATTCTATTCGGGCAGTTGTCCGGATAAGTTCTCCTAAAGGCTCTACCATAGGGGGGGCGATGGTAAAGGGGATTTTTTCCTGTTGCTGACGGCTGAAATGGACCGCGCCCGGAAGATGTGCGTTTTCTTCATTTTCTTCATCGTGGCGATTGGCTGCCTGTTCGGTATGGCAGGCTGTCAACAGGAGGAGAAGAAAAAGAAGCGACAGATATCGAGTTGACGAGTTGGCGAGTTGACGAGTAAACGGGTTGACAAGTTGACGGGTAAATGAATACCCGTTTTCATGCTCTTGGGTGTTTGTTAAACATGATTGTTTCATATGTGAATGAATTATTGAGTTATGAATTATTAAGTTTATGAATTATAAATTATAGGCGCTTTGTCGTTGCAGGTTGAGCCGGCAATGACAAATAGCTTCAAAAAGACTGCCGAAACGATGTAAGGAAGTCCCGAATGGGAAAGGTAAAATTCGTTAGGCAAAAGAGAGGCTAAGCTCGAGGCGGGGCGCGCAATCCTCTACCTGAGTGGGCGATAACCGAGTGATATGCGGCTAAATAAGGGGGGCGCCGGAACGGTTCGCGGGTGTTCGGCAGGGAAAAGTCGAAAGTGTATGCGGAAAGGGGGATTTGAAAATGGTTGTCCGGATGGTTCCACCGGAAATGTGAAGGGGAAAGGGATTGCTTCCTGTAGGGCTTGAGGGCGATGTAGTTCTGCTCGAAGCGGCAGGATTCGTCCTTTTCGTTGGAATGGCAACAGGAATTGCTTCCGGTCGATTCCTGTTCTGTTTCCCGTTCGTTCCACGTAAAATGAGGAATCCCCTCGTGGTGGTGGTGGGCCACCGCCAGAAATGTCAATAAAAGGATGTTGACCGTGACAATCAGGGATATGGAAGCAAGTTTTTTCCTCATAAAACAAAAATACGATGCAAAGTTACATGAAAATTTTTAATTGACAATTATGAATTGTTATGATATAACATTTTTAAGTCGATAATGTTGTACGATATTTTCATTTTTTGACGGAATTACAAGCTTTGTTACAGTTTATACTTTTCTGTCACATAAAATAATCGCCTACTTAATCGTTAAAAATTTCCCGGAAAAATAAATGAATATTTTCCAACTGATTTTGGAGCGTTCGTTGTTTATTTGTTTTCAATGGCGCTATCACCCGCAAACCTGCCGGAATTGTTTTTAATAGGATTTCTGTTCCGGCATGAAGCGATTCTCCATCCACATGCATTGGACCCGGATGGTTTCTTTTTATGGTTACTTTTGAAGAACGATAATAACTAACTCGCTGATTATTAATTATTTGTTTTGTAAACAATTGGATGGTAAGCGGACCGACATCAAGCGGATTGATGGGCGCTACTATCACAATATCCATCAGTCCGTCCCTATTATTAGCGTCAGGCGCAATGTAGGCATTATTTCCATATTGGGAAGCATTAGCGCATGTTATCAGGAATGCTTCTTCTTTCAAGGTTGTTCCCTCGTCCAATGTAATTTCATATACGTCGGGCTTGAATTTCAAGTATTCTGCAATAGCGCTTTTCGCGTATGAAATAGAACCTCTTTTTTTACTTTCCGAAAATTTTTCACTTACAACAGCATCAAAACCCACGCCGCAAGTACAGAAAAAAATATGCTCATTGGCTTTACAGTAATCAATTACTTGGGTATATTGTGCCTGTGCAATCAATTCTATCGCTTTTTTGATATCCATAGGGATACCCAAATCGCGGGCCAATCCATTTCCCGAACCAACGGGAATAATACCTAAGGTAGCTGAGGTATGTACCATTGCTCGGGCAACCTCGTTAACCGTACCGTCTCCTCCCGCTGCAACAATATAATCTACACCTTTATTCAATGCTTGTTGCGTAAGTACAGACGCATGACCGGCACATTGAGTATAAAAAATTTCAGTTTGAAATGTTTGAGGATGCAGTAGTCTGTTAATTAGCTTAGATATGTTATCCTTAGAAATAGTTCCGGAAATGGGATTAACAATTACACTAATTTTTTTCATACTCTTTTTCTTTAGAGCGGAAGACGGGACTCAAACCCGCGACCCTCAGCTTGGAAGGCTAATGCTCTATCGACTGAGCTACTTCCGCTTGTTAGAACTAAGAATTAAAAATTAAAAACGAAGAATTATACATTCTTGCAATGTTTTTTCTTATTTTTTTCATAACTCTTACTCTCTATTGTGGGCAGTGATGGATTCGAACCACCGAAGGCGTACGCCAGCTGAGTTACAGTCAGCTCCATTTGGCCACTCTGGTAACTGCCCTTCAAAAAAGCACGCAAAGGTAATAATTTTATTTGAAAATACCGGCAAAACCCGCCATTTTTATTGCCGTTATTGCCGCCTCAACTCCTTTATTCCCTAATTTTCCTCCCGACCGATCAATGGATTGCTGTAAAGTGTCGTTGGTCAACAATCCGAAGATATATGGAATATTTCCCTCGGCATTCAGTTGGGCAAATCCTTGCGTTACACCGGTACAAACATATTTAAAATGAGGCGTTTCGCCCCGGATAACGCAACCTAATCCGATAACGGCGTCCGGTTTCAGGGCGTCAACCATCCTCTTAGCTCCATAAACCAGTTCAAAGCTTCCGGGTACATAACCCGTCGTGATATTTTCAGGTTTGGCTCCATGTTTAATTAAAGTATTGTAAGCCCCGTCTCGGAGTTGATAAGTAATATTCTTATTCCATTCCGACACCACAATAGCAAAGTGCATATTACTTACATCGGGAAGCCGCTCGGTATCGTATTCCGACAAATTGCTTGTAGCCATTAGTTTTGGATTTACTTTACCGATCCCTTTGCTCTTTCAATATATTTGTCGATATTGGAAGCTTCTTGCGATTCGGGATACTTGTTTTTAATTGTATTATAAGCGTTTAATGCTTCTTTATAGTTGCCTAAGCTTTCGTAAGTAACGGCGACTTTTTTCAAGTACGTCAGACTCATCAAACTACTGTTTGCTTTATTAGCCGCTTTTTTGAAATAATCAATGGCTTTTTCAAATTCTTTTAATTCGACATAACAATCGCCTATCATACCTGTTATGGCAGAAGACATGATTATGTCTTTACTTTTATATTCTTTCAGGTATTGAAGAGCGGAGTCATAATCACCTAAGTGGTAAAAGCAAATACCGGAGTAAGCTTTTGCCAAATTTCCCGTTTTAGTAAAACCGTAATCGTCGATTATTTGCAAAAATCCACTATTGCCTAAACTATCGCCGTTTAAAGCTAAATTCCATTGTTGAGAGCTAAAATATCGTTCAATCGGGTACATGGCAGTCTCAGCTTCTCTTTCTTTTGGGATGAAATAAACTTGTCGGACGCCTATAATAGCGACTACCACAAGGATTATTGCTATTACGACGGTAATAATTAATTTTAAATGAGATTCAACAAATTGGTCTGTTTTCGAAAGAATTTCACCTACGTTTTTTTCCGCTTGCGTAGGCTCCGTGATTTTTGATTTTTTTGCCATTGTTCTTAAATAATTTTTTATGAATTTGGAATGCAAAAGTAAATCATTTATAATAATTAATGAAATATTTATCTATCTTTTTTTTATATCGGAGAAATGAATTACATTTGCTTGGTAAAAAATCTTGATTTGAATGAAATTTTTATTTGTAGTTCAAGGAGAAGGGAGAGGACATTTAACGCAAGCCATTGCGTTAAAAGAAATGCTTACAAAAAATGGTCATCAGATTGTTAATGTGTTGGTTGGAAAAAGTAAACGGCGCGAGCTGCCATCTTTCTTTTCGAATAGCATGAATACTCCTATTTGCCGCTTTGAAAGTCCGAATTTTCTTCCATCTCCTAAAAATAAAAAAAATAATATATGGATAAGCCTTGCTTATAATATTTTTAGAACTATTTTGTATCTCCGAAGTATTCATTTTATAAGAACTCAAATAAAGAAATCGGAAGCGGATGTAGTTGTTAATTTTTATGAATTTCTAACCGGGCTTAGTTATGCTTGTTTTCCGCCTAAAATTCCTTATATTAGTATTGCTCATCAATATCTATTTCTTCATCCGGAATATAAGTTTCCGCCTTGTAGTATAGCCGAATTAAAAATGCTAAAAATTTATACCCGTATTTCTTGTTGTAGAGCTTCTAAGTTATTTGCTTTGTCCATTACTAAAAAAGAAGATGTCCCTTTCTGTTGTTTGACAGTGATGCCTCCGCTGTTGAGAAAAGAATTTTTTACGATCAAGGCGGAAACAGGTAATTATTTGCATGGTTATATGTTGAATGATACTTATATCGAAGATATTATCAATTTTCAAAAGAACCACCCCGAAACTACAATGCATTTTTTTTGGGATAAAAAAGATGCGCCGGAAGAAATGGCGATTAATGAGCATCTCACTCTTCATCGGTTGAATGATCAAAAATTTATTAAATATATGGCCGGATGTAAAGCCTATGCGACTACTGCCGGTTTTGAGTCGGTATGTGAAGCAATATATCTGGGAAAACCGGTGTTAATGGTTCCTACGCACATTGAACAAGATTGCAATGCTTATGAAATTTCTTTAGCAGGAGGCGGAATTGTAGACAATGCGTTTAATTTGGATATTCTCTTACATTATATTCCCGAATACAAAGAAAATAATGAATTCCGCGCATGGATACAAGAGTCGGAATTTATTTGGATGAAAGCGTTTGAATTGAAAAAAGAGGACCTGATCCAAAATCGTTTAGGATATAAATTTTTACTGACAGGGAAACAGTAAATTATTTGGTAACTATTCAGGTATAGTAGCGATACAATTCATTGGGCCGATCCGGACAATCGTGTTTTGGTGAAAAAACGGGCTTTTTCATGCAATTACCGCGACAAGACTCTTATATTCAAATACAATAAAGAAATAGAAGATGCAGCAAAAGAGGGAAATTATCTGTTTTCGT
This sequence comes from Dysgonamonadaceae bacterium, assembly GCA_031275735.1. Classification (GTDB taxonomy): domain Bacteria; phylum Bacteroidota; class Bacteroidia; order Bacteroidales; family Azobacteroidaceae; genus Azobacteroides. Next base: position 2,178 of record JAISOJ010000114.1, on the reverse strand, counting down.
ATATCGGTTCCGAATTTGTCGGCGAAATCATTGAGTTGGGGAAGAATGTAAGTGGTTTTCAAATAGGCGATCGAGTGATTCCGAATATTTCTTATCCTTACGACGATGAATATGAGTTTTATAAACCGGGATTGCCATCGAACCATGCCTCCCGCCGGATAGACGATTTTTATCCTTCGAAACTGATAAAAATACCGGACGAAATTTCCGATGAAGCGGCTGCGGTTTTGCCTATTGCCGGATTCACCTCTTACAGCATGATCCGGAAAGTAGTGAAACCGAAGGCAAAAGTCTTGGTGACCGCCGCTAAATCCAACACATCATTAGCCGCTATCAGCGCCCTACAAAATCAGGATGTAGAAGTGTATGCCATGACGTCGTCGCCTAAATATTCGGATACATTGAAGGAGCTGGGAGTTAAAGCAGTCTTGCTTGTAGATTTAAAATTGAACAGTTTTCTGGACGATCCGAATATTAGCCAAATAATGAAAGAAATAGGGCCATTTGACGCTGTGATAGACCCGTTTTTTGATGTATATTTGCCAAGGATTACAGAATTGATGAATTTTGATGCCAAATATGCAACCTGTGGTTTTTACGATCAATATACGCCGTTTGCAAAAGAACCGCATATCTATAGGGGCGATATTTTACAAGGCTGTTTATGAATGTTATGGCAAAAAATATTTCAATTATAGGAAATTGTATAGGGCTAAGGGAAGACGGATTAAAGGCGATTGACGATTACAAAAAGGGAAAGTTTAATATTATTAGATAAAACTTTTTCGGAAGGCGAAGAAGTCGATTTTTTCGATTTGACCTATAACTTTAAAGACCGATTGGGAAAAGTAGTTTATAAATATAAAAATTAATTAATTATGTGGACACGAATAACAAAATTACAAAAATTCTTTTTTCTTCTGATCGTATTATCCCTGCTGTTTGCCATTGTTGGAAAATACTTATGTGAACGATATTTGAATATGGGCGATCCTGTAATTAATTCGGTTTTATCCCTAAAGATAATAGGAGCATTGTATATGTTTGCTCCCGCTATTTCTGTTTTGATTGTTGAGAAATGGAAGTTTAGGAAAATTTTTACAAATTACCGGATTCGTTTAAAAAATATAAATATTGCTCAATCTTTAAAATATCTAACGGCTACCGCTTTTTTATTACCTGCGTTAATTCTATTTTTCTCTTATTTGACGGGCAACATTTTGGGGTTAAAAGATTTTGGGATGCTGATTATTTCCAATGAAGATTTTGATCCCCAAATTTTGAGCAAATTACCCTCGCCTTTTTTAAATTTATCTTTTCGTTTGTTGATAGGCTTTCCACTAATAGCCATATACAGTTTATTTGTCGGATGTACCGTCAATCTTTTTTTCGCTATGGGAGAAGAAATTGCCTGGCGCGGTTTTTTAGAAAAAGAAATATTAATCAAGGGATACAGGAAAGCGCTTGTGATTGGAATTATTTGGGGACTGTGGCACGCGCCTTTAATTCTTATGGGACTTAATTACGGAGCACATCGCATTGCCGGAATTCTTTTTATGGTAATTGTCTGTGTTGCATTGGCATTCTACTTTTCGCAAGCGCTTCACCGTTCCGGCAGTTTACTGATTCCGGCGGCTATGCACGGAATAATCAATACAACTATTATTTTGATTTTTGTAAAAACCGGAAATCCTTTATTGGGACCACCGCTAGGACTGACATTTGCCTTATCGGTAGCTACCGTCATTTTCGTATTTTGGTTATTTAGAAAGCGAACAGTTAATGAAGAAAAATAAATTTTATTTTTTCGAACACGTAAATTTAAGAAAAAAAGGACAATGGATTTATTTCGGTGAAATTCTTAAATTTTACACCAGCAATAAGTTTACATATAAAGTTTCTCAACAAAAAAATTTTGATTCATTCTCTTTTTTCTACACAGAATATTATAACGACAAACAAATATTGGATTTAGTATTTAATGAATTGGAATGGTCTGTCATTGAAGAATGTAGCAACGATATCATATCTATTGAGGAATTAATTCGTAAGGTGATAACCTGAGTTCGACGTAAGAAAATGCATATATTGTTGATTATCAGAATAAATTAATTGCAATCAAGTATATTTTGGATGAATTTTTCTTTTTTGATAAGAAAATCACTATTATTCTGTTAT
>JAISOJ010000113.1 GCA_031275735.1 Dysgonamonadaceae bacterium | reverse complement strand
TACCTTTGATGTTCCAATATCCTCCCCTGGCCGGTCCCAGTCTTTCCAACAAACCTTTGGCTTTGAGTTTGGATATGTTGGCTTTTAATTTTCTCTCCGATATTCCAACTATTTCAGCCAATTCGCTTGATGTTATGTATTGATTTTTCAGAATATTATCTAAAATCAACTGTTGATTTACAGTGACCTTTACAGTGACCTTTACAGTGACCTTTTCAGTGACCTCTATTCCTGTTTTGTTATTAATATCACCGGTAGTTAAAGGATATGCGGTGACTCTGAAACCATGTTGAAAATTTTCAAATACAAGAGTTGGCGATCCGTACATTCGAAACATATCCATTACCCGTTTAATGCCGGAACCGTAGCGTTCAATCCATGCAATTTCTTTGAATACTTTTGAAATCAATTTATTACGACAATCGGAAACATAATTTCCTGAAATTAAATTTTCGATGGAGATCTGTTCCGGTAAGCGCCCCGGATTGAAAAACTCTATTCTATCCGGAAATATTTTTACGGAAGAATCTCCATGATGCGAATAATCCCTGTGAACGATCATATTCATTACTATTTCACGAATGGCGTCCAACGGATAATCCCACCGCTCCTCCCGTGCCGGGTTACCTGTGATAATAAACGCTTTACTGATGTGTTTCCGTATAAAAGCCATCACTTCTTCTACTTCGGAAACTAAATCCGTAGAAATGGTGATCCCGTCTTTTATCGTTATTTCATTTTGAAAATGACCCAGTTCAATGCCTGAAAGCGCCGAATCATTTTTCATCAACAAAAGAAATCCTGCATTGGTTAATTTTCCTTCCCGCAACAATTCCATTTTAGTAAGAAACTCATATACATTCTTTTCAACGGGTATTTCCCTGTTTTTGTTGTATAAGGATATTAGTTTCAGTACTTTGTCTTCCGATATGTCTGTAACCTGGTGATTGACGTCGTAATAATAATCCCAACTGCTATTAAAAGTTTTAATATGCAGGTTTAATATTTCATTCAAACTCAGTAAGTGATTGGAATTTCCATTCCGTTTGTAATATTTCCCTTTTACCGATACCGGTTTGATGGGAAATTCCGGCATCGTCAATACAACTACCTTTTTGTTTTCAACATCTATTTCGTCCACATCAGGGATAAGCGCCGGTTCGGTTTTGCTTTTGATCTCGTTAATCCATTGAGAAACAGATTCTGCTCCCGTTGCGACGCCTTTGATCTCTGCATTATCCGCAATACCGATATAAATACTTCCCCCTTTTGTGTTGGCAAAAGCTACCAGCGTCTCAATACATCCGGAGTTAAAAGACATTTTAAATTCGATTGTATCGGACTCTGTAGGAGGCAATTTATTTATATCGATATTTTTCATTATTTCGTGACCGCTCTGTAATCCGGTAGAAAACCGTACTGTATTTTACATTCGATGTACATTATTCGACGCTCAATATGTCAAATTGAACGTCAAAATATTTTTTCAGGAATTGATTCCGCCAATCTCCAGGGTTTTCTGCCGATAGTGAAAATTTTTCGTAGGGAAAACCGGATTGAAGCAGTCCGTCTTCATCCTGTTTTCGATCAAATATTTTTCTCACAAAATTCCAGGAGCGGCTGTACAGGGATAGCTGTTCGTTTTCTATCCGAACCGGCTCAATGTAAGCAATACCTTCGTATCCTTCCTTTTTTAGTTTTTGTATTTGTTCAAACCTGTTTTCTATGGCTTCATGATAGGCTGCAGCGCTACGAAAGTCTCTGTGCATGCGCCAGGAGGATACACCGATAATGCATAAACAGGAAACAAGTACGGTTGTAAACAATACTTTTTTATGGTGTTGCCTGTATCCCGACAATACTCCCCAATAACCGAAAAATGCAACCATGACAAACGAAGTATAACTGTATGGGCGAAGCGACGGAATGAGATAGCCTGCATAGACATAAATTTGAGGCAATAACCCTGTGTATAAGAACAGGAGTAAAAGGAAGCAGGAAATAATGAAATATTTTTTGCTTGCGTATTTGCAGGATATAACGACTTTTTTTTGCTGGAGGCAATAGCCAATCCAATAAAAAAGTGGAAAAGCGGCAATAAAATAGAGCAATTTGGAACCAACGGCGAATAGAAATTTAATCAAAGCGCTTCCGGTTTTCAGTATCAATGTTAATCCGGTGGCTTGTACCTGCGAATCGACACTCATACGTACTTTATTTCCCGGTGCAATTATCTGGAACAGAAAGAAAACACTTAATAAAAGCAAAACGGCAACGAGTTGCCGGTCTAATCTTTGGCTGAAAATAGATTTCCATCCGTTTTGGAGCAGGCGATACAGAAAAACAATACCCAGACTAAGAATGACAATCGGAGTGTACGTTTCAAGTCCGCCTCCGACAATGAATGAAGAAAAAAGAATCAGAGGAATGGCGATGTAAATATTCAATTTTGTATTGAAAACAGCATAAATCAAAAGTGCGGTTATGAATATCAATATAATGTATGGCGAGGTGCAAATCCAATAAAACGTGCAAAATTCCAGTAATCCTAAAATGCCCAAGTGAACGGCGGTTACGGATATCAGGAGAATGAAGCCTTTGTTTAACCGGTTGAATACATGTTGGATTAACAGGTAAAAGCAGCCGTATCCGATAAGCAGTTGCAAGATGGTTATCGGTAGCAGATTATCCAGGAGAATGGCTGTTTTATATACAGTGCAGGAGATAGCAAGGAAGCCAAAGCGTCCCTGCCAGTTATAATACATATCCTTGATAAAGGCATAACCTCTTTCTTTTATGGAGGTAATAAAGCCATAATCGTCCAAAAGCAAGCTGTTGTGATAACCCAAGAACAGCAGGTAACAGAGTGCAAAAACGTTTGCAATTAACAGTGAGAAAATTAAAATTTTATTTGTTTTCATTGGAGTCTGTGTTTGATTATACCGTATCCATAAAACTGCGCTGTACCTTGTTAAATACAACAATTCCAAAGCCTAAAACGACGCACATGAAAACGAAACTGTATCCCAGGTGCATCCAGTCGAAAGTGCCTGTTCCCAGAGTCGCATACCGGAACGTTTCGACAATGGATGTGACCGGATTAAGCGCCGCAATTAACTGTTTTCGGGGCGACATTACGCTTAACGGATAAATGATCGGCGTCGCATACATCCATAATTGTACGATAAACGTAAAAAGGATGCTTAAGTCACGGTATTTGGTTGTCAGAGAAGAGGTGATTATCCCGAAACCCAACGATATGCCGGCCAGCATGACAATCAGTACCGGCGTTAGCAGGATATAGATATTCGGCGCTACCTGTACGCCGGAAATGATATAGCAGGTATAGACCAGCAGGAACAAAATCAGTTGGATGCCTAATGTGTACAAACAGGAGGTGACGGTACTCATCGGCATGACAAGTCTTGGAAAGTAAACTTTACCGAAGATGCCTTCATTATCTCTGAACGTGGAAGATGTTTTCAGGAGGCAGGTGGAAAAATAATTCCACAGGCATATACCGGAAAGGTAAAACAAAGGTTGAGGCAAACCGTCGGTAGAGATACCGGCAATTCCGCCAAATACGATCATATACATAATCGTGGTCAAAGCGGGATTGATGAAAAACCATAACGGCCCTAAAATAGTCTGTTTGTACTGCGTGACAATATCCCGTTTTACAAACATTCGCCAAAGGTCCCTGTACCGGATTAGTTCTTTAAAATCAATATCAAACAAACCGGTTTTAGGTTTGATAATTACAGACCATTTCTCTATCTCTACCATAAATTTGTTTGCTAATTACACAATTTTTAGGCTGCAAAGATACAATTTTCTTTCTAACTACCTATGTGTCAGTGGTGTATTTTGGCAGAAACCTATAAAACCTACATATAGACATACAAGAACCGTAGTTATTAAATCATTTATATCGAGTGCAAAGATAGTCAGTTTTGTTCAAAAAAACCAATCAATACAGACTTTTTGTTGATGTGTGCATATTGCTGATTATCTGTTAATTAGTCAGTCCTTATTAAGCCATTATTCAATTGAATATCAACAAAATAATCACAAAAAAGTTTGACGGTTTCAACCGTTTTTTGTAACTTTGCAGCCTAAAAAGTGGAAAATTATGTTAGGAAAATTACCTGTTGACGACCATCGCGAACTGTTTCGCACCCGCCTGGCGGATTTGATAA
>JAISOJ010000092.1 GCA_031275735.1 Dysgonamonadaceae bacterium | reverse complement strand
AAGAATATCCCTTGATTTTTCTTTTGGCGTTAAGTGGCTTAAAGTGTCCGCCGTTGTCCAACTTTATGATAGTGTGAATCTTGAAATCATCCTCTAATTTTGCGCCAGGAATCGAAAGGGAACAGATGGCTGTTCCAAATACAATTCTCAAATTAGGGAGTAGCCGTTCCGGTTACCGGGGAAGTCCGCCAGCAGTGGCGGATTTTATTGTCGCCAGACAATAGCAAGAAGTGTTTTTGTCAGCAAAAAATTCCATTTTTCGCCTTCCAAAAACCTTCTTGCTCCGGTCTGAACCGGAGGGCGGTTACTCCCAAGTCGTAACCTTTTTAAAATTATAGATATGGACATGAATGTCGAAAAGAAAAAGCGCGGGCGCAAGCCCAAAGCGAATCCGCAAAAGCATCGCCTGATGATTCGTCTGAACGATGCGGAAAAGAAGCAGTTTTTGCAGATGTTTGAGAAGTCGGGACAGCGAAATTATTCCGCATTCATTGCCGATTGTGTATTGAATAAGCCGCTAAAAGTTGCCGTTGTGAACAAGTCTTTGATTGATTTTGTTGTTCTGTTGAGCGGTTTTTGCGCTCAATTTCGGGCAGTCAAAAACAATTTCAATCAGGCTTATCTTTCGCTGGTCAAACATTTCGGCGAAGACAAGGCGCAGAAGATGATTCAAATTGTAGCACAATCTATACGCGAGTTTGGACTTTTAAGGAATGAAATTGAAAAAATAACAGCCAAATTTCGTGAATTATGCTTGCCAAAATAACATCGGGAAAGTCAGTTTTTGGCGTATTGGCATACAACAAGATCAAGGTCGATGACGACCATGCAACCGTTTTGTACCGTCAAAAGATGTTTGATTCGCTTGACGGCAAGTTTTCGATGAAGGATTGTTTGGATTCGTTTTACCCCAATCTGGCAATGAATCAAAGAACGGAAAAAGTCGTTTTCCATGCTTCGCTCAATCCCGACCCGAAAGATAAACTTTCCGATGAACAGTTATCGGAAATAGCGCAGGCGTATATGGAAAAACTCGGTTACGGCAATCAACCGTACATTGTATTGAAACATTCCGACATAAAACGCGAGCACCTGCATATTGTCAGTTTGCGAATTGACGAAACGGGGAAGAAAATAAATGACAGTTACGAAGTCGCCCGTTCCATGAAAATCTGTAAAGAGTTGGAACAGGAGTTTAACCTCGTCCCGCTTGTCAAAGGCAAACGTGAATTTGAAATACCCAAGAAAATAAACTGTTGGGACGGCGATTTGAAGCACAAGGCGGGCAATACCATTAAACTGGTTATGAGTAATTTCCGTTTTCAATCTTTCGGCGAGTTCCTCACAATGCTTGAGCATTTCAACCTGACGGCGGAAGAAGTGAAAGGTAAATACAACGGCATCCTTTACAGCGTTATGGATGACAAAGGCAATAAAGTGGGGAAACCGTTCAAATCGTCATTGTTCGGGAAAGAAGCAGGTTATGAGGCATTGCAGAAGCATTTTGAAACGTCGAAGGTTGCCATTGAAAAAGAAAAAATCAGGGAAAAATTACGGCCTGTCATAGCAAAAGCAATGCGTGAGGCAAGGGATAAAGACGGGTTCAGGAAGCTATTGAAGGAACAGCGAATCGGCGTGATTTTCCGAACAAACGGGCAGGGCAGGATTTACGGCGTTACGTTTATGGACTATCAGAACAGGGCGGTACTCAACGCTTCACGGTTGGGTAAAGAGTGTTCTGCCAATGTGTTTAATGACCTGTTTAATGGCAATCAAAAGCCGGTTGAATTACCCAAATATACGGAAATTTCTCATCAGGCAGCAAGTCCGGATTTGTCTTCGGGTTCAGTGTTTGGCTTATTGGATATGCCCCAATCCGACGGCGATTATGAAGAAGCCGCCTTTGCCCGTGAGCAGGAATACGGGGATAAAAACCGGCGGTTGAAAGCGAAACGAAAAAGAGGACGGGGAATATAATCATTCCTCACCCCCCGCTTTCGTCGCATCTTCAAACGCCTTTCTGTCCCAGTGGTCGCCGTTCTTATAGACAAACTTCCTCACATCGGAAGTCTTGTAATAGATTTTTTGTCCGCGTTTGGAGAAAGGCAAAAGTCCTTCACTCCGGTAACGCTGCAAGGTTCGGGGACTTATATGCAACATCAGGCACAAGTCCTGATTGTCCAGAGGTTTGTCCTCTTTGTCAAAAACATTGCTGGCATGGACAAGCGATTTGAGGTCTTTGCCTATTTCATTCAGTTTCCCGGACAGGCGTTCCATCCATTCGATAAAATGATTGTCGTTTACAAACATGATACTTCGTGTTTAGTTGCGCATCAATAGCAATGCAAACACAAAAGTATATACGAAATTTTGGGAAATAAAGCAAGTTCAGGCAGGTGGCAGTGGTTGGCGCCGGTTATGGCAGTGGTTTGCTTCGATGTATAAAAATACATTTTATAAAGTAGCACATTAGATGTATAAGATGAATATAAATTGTTTGTTTTCTGAAACAACTGTGATGGTGTTATATTCATTCGTGTTTTTTCGAGTAAAAATGCGAAAAAAAGTTGTACATTTGCACCACATTGAATATAAATAGGGTATGTCAGAAAAAACAATACATCTCAATACATTAGACAGCGAAGCCGATACTTGTCGGAAGGAAGTATTGCCAAAACTGTATAATTCCGGTTGGACGGACGATTTGATTCTCGAACAGAGGACGTTTACCGACGGTAAAATCGTTATAACAGGACGAAAAGCCAAACGCAAAAAAGCCAAACGCTTCGATTATCTGTTGCGTTACTCTCAAAATTTCCCTATTGCCATCGTAGAAGCCAAAAGTAAATACAAAAACGCTTCCGACGGGTTGCAGCAGGCAAAGGAATACGCTCAAATGCTTCAACTCAAATTTGCGTATGCTACTAATGGAAAGAATATTATCGAATTTGATTTTATCACGGGAAAAGAACAAAAAATATTAAACTATCCAAGTCCGGATGAATTGTGGAACAGGCTCAATATTGTTGAACCTGTAAAGGAGTGCGTTAAAGAGATATTCTTAAAGCCGTTTTATCCTGTTCCGAATAAAAAAATGCGTTATTATCAGCAATTAGCGATTAATGCAGCGGTTAAGGCGATACTTGAAGGAAAAGAACGCACTTTATTAACCTTGGCAACAGGCACCGGTAAAACAACCGTTGCATTTCAAATCATTTACAAACTTTGGAATAATCGTTGGAACTTGAAAGGCGAATACCGCCGTCCGAAAATATTGTATCTTGCCGACCGCAGTGTATTGATTACAGACCCGCACGCAAAAGATTTTGCGATTTTCGGCGATGCTCGCTGTTTAGTGCCGGAAGAAGGGTTGTCGTCTGCCCGTGAAATCTATTTTTCCACTTACCAATCTTTGGCTGAAGACAGCAACAGAGCAGGGGCTTTCCGTGATTTGCCGAGAGATTTTTTCGATTTGATTGTAGTGGATGAATGTCATCGCGGAAGCGCTTCTGATGATAGTAATTGGCGCATTATTCTTGATTATTTCAATCCCGCAGTAAAATTGGGATTAACAGCTACACCTTTGCGCAGTGATAATGTTGATACATACCGGTATTTCGGAAATCCTTTATACGAATATACCCTGAAACAAGGTATTGAAGACGGTTTTTTAGCGCCTTACATTGTCCATCGGGTTATAACGGATATTGATGCTGCCGGATTTGAGCCGCAGCAAGGTCAAGTAGATGACTACGGACGACCGATTCCCGAAGGCACATACACAACTGCCGATTTTGAACGTACCTTATCTGTTTTGCCAAGAACAAAAACGGTTGCCAAACATCTTTTTGATTTTATGCAAAAAAACGGCAAAGCCGATAAAACCATTGTGTTTTGCGTTGACCAGGAACACGCAGACCAGTTTCGGCGGGAAATCAGCAATCTGAATCGTGATTTAGTGCAGCAATACCCCGATTATGTGGTGCGTATCGTTTCGGAAGAAGGCGATACGGGCAAAGGATATTTGAGTCGCTTTATGGATATTGACGAAACGTTTCCTGTCATTGTTACGACTTCAAAACTTTTGAGTACCGGAGTAGATATTCCTACCTGCAAAAATATTGTCATTTTCAGAACGGTTAATTCCATGACTGAATTTAAGCAGATTATCGGAAGGGGGACACGTGTGAGAGAAGATAAGGAGAAACTGTTTTTTACCATTTTGGATTATACAGGCAGCGCTACGCGACAGTTTGCCGACCCTGATTTTGACGGGATGCCACCCTTGATTACTGAAGAAGAAATAGATGATAATGGAAATGTACTTGATATTAATGAATGGAAGCCCGAAAATTCGGAAGATGAGCAGGAAATAGAACAGTCATCCCTTGAAAATGAAAACGAAAATATAGAATTATCCGAACAAGAGCCTGTAAGAAGAAAATTGTATTTGAGCCATGGCGTTGAAGTAAGGATAGCAGTAGAAACCGTGCAGATGCGCGATGCCAACGGTAAATTGAGAACAGTTCAATTCAATCAATATGCCAAAGAACAAATCACAACGCTGTTTACTTCCATTAATGAATTTCACGCGAAATGGAACGATTTGTCAGAACGGAAAAATATTATAGCGGAACTCGAAAGCAGAGGTATTTCCGCTGAACAATTAATGGACATTTCCAAACAAAAAGAATGTGATTTGTTCGATTTGATTTGTTTCGCAGCATACGACTTAAAACCATTAACGCGCAAACAGCGAGCCGATTTACTGTTGAAAAACAAACCGGATTTTTTCGCCAATTACAGCGAAAAGGCAAGGGAAGTATTGAGTTTGATTATCAAAAAATATGTAGATTACGGTTTGAATCAGATTCGTCCCAACATCGTTTTAGCGCCGCCGATTTCACAAATCGGCAATGCGAGAGACATAGCCAATGAATTTGGCGGTATTGACAAGTTTATAAAAGCAATAGAAGATTTGCAAATCCTGCTGTATGCAGAAGTAGCATAAATTTAGAATATGGCAAAGAAATCAAATAAATCAACGGTTCAGACATTATCCGGCATCATTAAATCCTGTCGCGATATTATGCGTAAAGACAAGGGAATGAATGGCGACGCCGACCGTCTGCCGATGCTTACATGGATTATGTTTCTAAAATTTCTTGACGACAACGAACAGCTTCAGGAAATCAATGCTCGATTGGCAGGAGAAAAATATAAACCCACCATTGAAAGCCCTTATCGCTGGAAAGATTGGGCAATGAACATCAATCTAACCGGCGACGATTTACTTGCTTTTGTCAATAACGACAAGGTAACTTTTGCCGACGGCAGGGATCGCAACGGTCTGTTTTATTATCTGCGCAACCTGCAAAGCGAAACGGGAACGGAACGCAAAGATGTGATAGCAAACGTTTTTCGTGGTGTTACAAACCGGATGATAAACGGCTATCTGCTGCGTGACGTAATCAATAAAATCAATGAAATTCATTTTGCCAACAACGAGGAATTGAATACGCTGTCGCATCTCTATGAAAGCATACTAAAAGAAATGCGTGATGCAAGCGGCGATGCGGGCGAATTTTATACGCCCCGCCCGGTTGTGAAGTTTATGGTTGAAATGCTTAATCCTGTGATCGGCGAAACTGTATTAGACCCGGCAAGCGGAACAGGCGGCTTTTTGGTCGAAGCCTTTGAACACCTGAAACAGCAGGCATTAACCATAGAGCATACTAAAATATTACAGGAAAATTCAATCACAGGCGGCGAAGCTAAACCGTTGCCTTACCTGCTTTGCCAGATGAATTTGCTGCTACATGGCTTGAATTATCCGAATATCGACAGCGGCAACAGCCTGCGTTTCCCGCTCAAAGACATTGGCGACAGCGAGCGCGTGGATGTAATCTTGACTAATCCGCCTTTCGGCGGCGAAGAAGAAAAAGGTATCCTGAACAACTTCCCCGAAGATAAGAAAACTTCGGAAACCGCGCTTTTGTTCCTGCAACTGATTATGCGGAAACTGAAACGCAAATCCATAAAACAGAAAGGAGGACGGGCAGCAATAGTAGTGCCTAACGGGACACTGTTTGCCGACGGCGTGGCTGCAAAAATCAAAAAGCAATTGCTGGAAGATTTTAACCTGCATACCGTTGTCCGTTTGGGCGAAGGCGTATTTGCTCCTTATACCGACATTCCCTGCAATTTGCTGTTTTTTGAACAGGGAACGCCCACCAAAGAAATCTGGTACTATGAACTTTTGCCTCCTGTCGGCCGAAAAAAATACAGCAAAATCCGCCCAATTCAGGCAGAAGAATTTGCTGCAGTAAAAGAGTGGTGGACAAACCGTAGCGAAAACGAAAATGCGTGGTGTGTGACAGTAAAGGATGTTTTCAAAGAAGACAGAAACGCCAACACGTTAAGCATTAATCTCGACCGAAAAAATCCCAATCGCAAAGGCGAGTTTGAATATCGCGAACCTGCGGAACTGATTGCTTCGATTGCCGAGAAGGAAAAATCAGTTATAAAGTTGATAGACGAGTTAATAAAAGAGTTGGAAAAATGAATATAAATCAAAACTGTAAAGAATCTGTAACCGTCATAAAAGAGGCGATATTACAAAGCCAGTACCGTGCAGTTGCGGCGGTAAACAAAAATCAGTTGTCGTTATATTATGGCATAGGACGCTATGTTTCGCTAAATTCACGCAATGGATTTTGGGGAACAGGCGCAATTGAACAAATCTCGAACATGCTGCAGAAAGAACTGCCGGGGTTGAGAGGGTTTTCTGTTGCCAACATAAAGAAGATGAGAAATTTTTATGAAGAATGGCATATTGTAATTAATCGCTCATTCCGAATGAGCGAAATACAGGGCGTTGAATATAATGACGCTACAAATCGCTCATTTGGAATGAGCGATTTAAAAGACGAAAAAAATCAATTTCCCGTTCCAAATCGTTCGTTATCAACGAACGATTTGGAAGTGAATGAAAATTTGCTGCTATTGCAAATTCGACAGTCGGCAATTGACGAATTTGACTGGAA